>JAFABT010000040.1 GCA_023425905.1 Actinomycetes bacterium
GTCCTACGCGCTCGGCGACGACGACCTCCTCGAGGGCGTCGACCGGATCGCCGCGCTGCTCTCCGAGGCCGTCTGAGTCCGCCCGTGCGGCCGGCGCGGTGGCCCACGGTCTCCGTCCGGGTCCGGATCCTCACGTCGGTCCTCCTGCTGAGCGCGCTCGGACTGGGGGTCGCGGGTCTCACCGCGTACGAGCTCCAGCTCCGTGAGACCCGCGAGTCGGCGTCGGAGTCGCTCGCCCGGGCGGTCACGCGGTTCACCGAGCTGTCCGCGAGCGGCACCGACCCGCAGACCGGTCGAGCGTTCGCCAGCCCGGACCGGGTCGTCTACGTCGCCCTGAGCCGTGCCATCGTCGCGCCCCACGAGGGCATGGTCGGCTTCGTCGACGGCACGCACCGTTGGAACGCGTCCGTCGCCGTGTCCGTGCGGCTCGAGGAGGACCCCGAGCTGCTCGCCTGGGCCGCGGCGGCCCCGACGGACCGCGCCAGGCAGGCGGACGTACGCACCGCACGCACCCGCTACCTCGCCGTGACGATCCCCGTGCACGGCGAGGGGACGTCGTCGGCGATGCTCGTCGTCGCCGCCGACCTCACCGGGGCGGCCGACGACGTCCGCACCGTGTTCCGCACCTACGCATTCGTCGCGCTGCTCGCGCTCGGTCTCGTCGGGGTCGTCGCCTGGGCGGTGACCGGTCGGCTGCTGTCCCCGCTCCGGGTGCTCGCCCGGACCGCGGAGCGGATGAGCGACTCAGACATGTCGGAGCGGATCGAGGTGACGGGCAACGACGACGTGAGCCACCTCACGAGGACGTTCAACGGGATGCTCGAGCGGCTCGGCGGTGCGTTCGCCTCTCAGCGCAGGCTCCTCGACGACGTCGGTCACGAGCTGCGGACACCGCTCACGATCATCCGCGGCAACCTCGAACTCATGGACGCCAGCGACGCCGCGGACGTCGAGGCGACCCGGGAGCTCGCGCTCGATGAGCTCGACAGGATGAACCGCCTGGTCGACGACCTCGTCACGCTCGCCGTCGTCGACTCCCCCGACTTCGTCCGACCGCGCCCCGTGGAGATCGGCCGGCTCACCGACGACGTCCTCGAGCGGGCGCGCGGCCTGGGTGACCGGCAGTGGCGCGTCGGCCACCGGGCGGAGGTACGTGCCGCCGTCGACGAGCAACGGCTGAGTCAGGCCTGGCTGCAGCTGGCGGCCAACGCGACGAAGTTCTCCCGCCCCGGTTCGACCGTCACGATCGCCTCTCGCGTCGACGACGACGGCCTCCACCTCGTTGTGCACGACGAGGGCGTCGGCATCCCCGCCGACCAGCTTCCGCGCGTCATGGTCCGCTTCGAGCGCGGCGGCCGACCGGCCGACGGCGTCTCGGGAGCAGGCCTGGGCCTGCCGATCGTCGACGCGATCGCTCGGGCGCACGGCGGGGGCGTGTCCATCGAGTCCGTCGTGGGCGTCGGGACGACGGTCACCCTTGATCTGCCTCCCGAGGTGCTGCTGTCCGCCGAGGAGATCGAGAGCGACGACGACGCACCCACGCGGATCGTCGACCCCGCGCAGCCCGCCCCGGAAGAAGGACACCCATGAGCCAGATCCTCGTCGCAGAGGACTCCGAGCGGATCTCTGCCTTCGTGAGCAAGGGACTGCGTGCGGCCGGATTCGGCTGCACCGTCGTGAGCACCGGCGCCGACGCATACGCGCACGCCACGACGGGCGGGTTCGACCTCGTCCTGCTCGACCTCGGACTGCCCGACGAGGACGGCTTCGCCGTGCTGCGTCGGCTGCGCTCCGCGGGCGTCACCGTGCCCGTCATCATCCTCACCGCCCGCGCGTCCGTGAGCGACACGGTGGCGGGGCTCGAGGGCGGCGCCGACGACTACATGACGAAGCCCTTCCGCTTCGAAGAGCTCCTCGCCCGCGTACGGCTCCGTCTGCGCAGCGACACGTCCGGCGGCGAGGCGACGACCCTCACCCACGGTGCGCTCACGCTCGACCTGCGATCACGGCGGGCGCGGATCGGTGACGGGCAGGACATCGACCTCTCCGCACGCGAGTTCGCCCTCGCCGAGACGTTCCTGCGCAACCCCGGGCAGGTGCTCAGCAGGGAGCAGCTGCTCTCACGGGTGTGGGGGATGGACTTCGACCCCGGCTCGAACGTCGTCGACGTGTACGTGCGGTACCTGCGCCGCAAGCTGGGCAGTGAGTGGTTCGAGACGGTGCGCGGGATGGGCTACCGCCTGGCGGACGGCTGAGGAGCCGCTCGACGCCCCCGGCTCAGGCTCAGACGCATCGCGACACCTCACCCGCGCCCGACCCGTCCGGTCACGCCGGGCACGCACCGGCCCCGCAGGGACGGAGGCGGCCGTCCCGGCGGGGCCGGAGTGGATCGGTGGCAGTCGCGGCACGCACACGCGACCGCCACCCGTATGGGGTGGCGTCAGGCCGCCGACTGCGCGGAGCGGGGCGAGACGGGGCTCGTCGTCGAGACCGCGGTCTTCGCGGACACGGGCGACTTCGGGGACTTGGGCGACGCGGGGGTCTTGGGCGAGGCAGGGGTCCGGGGCGAGGCGGACGACTTCGGCGTCTTCGGTGACGCCGGGCTCTTCGGGCTCTGGGCCGTCCGCGGGCTCAGCGGGGTCTTGGGAGAGACGGGCGATACCGCGGTGACCGCGCTCTGCGGTGAGGCCGGAGAGACCGCCGTGACCGACGTGATCGCCGATCCGGGCTCGATCGTCGTCGGCGTGGCGCTCGGTGTCGCGGCCGGGTTCTGCGACGCGGCGGGCGCGACGGACGTCCCGTCGCCGGAGACCTGGACAGGCTGCCACTCGGGCTGGGCGTCGGCCGACGCGAACGGGCCCGCGCCCATCGCCGCGGTGCCACCCACCGCGAGCACGCCGAGCGAGCCCACGACCATCCACACGTCTCTGCTGGGGACCTTCATCGTTCTACCTCAGTTCTCTTCGATCGTCGCCGGAGGGGCAGTCCGACGGGTCAATCCTGAGCGAGCTTCGTGAGACGAAGAGGAGAGCACCATGAGAGAACTCTCAGAATCCTCGGGTCACGCTCCAGGGATGGGCCCCTCGGGGCGTTCCGAGGCGTCCGCCCATGCCGAGGCGATGCCGAGCCGGATGGCCGCGAGCCCGTCGGGCGCACCCCCGGCCACGAGGGACAGCACGACACCCGCGACCCTCGCCTGGAGCGCACGGCGGTCGACACCCGTGGCGAAGGCCCGGTACCAGCGGCCCAGCGCAGACGGCACGTGCGGGTACACGTCCGGGGCGAGCGATGGCAGGACGGCGAGATGTCCGAGCGCGCACGCGAGGTCGTCGACGCGACGCCCCGGACCTGCGGTGTCCACGTCGAGCACGCCAGACACCGTCCGGCCGCCAGCACCGAGGAGCAGCTGGGCCTCGTAGAAGTCCCCGTGCGTCGGCACGAGCGGGCCCGGGTCGCTCACCGCGAGCGCGTGCTCGATGCGGCGGACGAGCCGCCCGATCTCCTCCGCACGGTCAGGCAGCACCGCAGCGGCGCCATGGCCGTAGAACGCGGCCCGGTCGGCCCACGCCGGACGCGGGTCAAGGTCGAGCAGCGAGGCCGGCAGCGAGTCGAGCACGCCGACGAGTCGGGCCGGGTCGAGGCTCCGCGCACCGTCCGCCGCGAGATGCTCTGCGAGCGGCTCGCCGGGGAGCTCTTCGAGGAGGAGCATCCCGGTCGCGTCCGCGAGCCGCACAGGAGGGACGGGGACCCCTGCCTCGCGCAGCTGGACGTGCCGTGCGTGGACGTCGACGAGGTGCCGAGGCCGCAGCACCTTGAGGTACCACGTGACACCTGCCGCCCGGAGACGCACGACCGCGCGGCGCGTGGGACGGTAGGCGACGAGTTCGAGCGCGAGGTCCTCGCCGACCTCGACGTCTGCCGCGCGCAGCACGACGCTTGCACCGACGGGCATGCACGCGGCTGCGAGAGCCGGCAGCTCGGGGTCGTGCGGGTGGCGCCAGGCGACGACCTTCGCGTCACCGTCGTCGAGCGTGAGGTACCCGCCCTGCCGGCGCGCGTCCGACGTGAGCCGAGCCGTGCTCAGGCACAGGTAGTCCCGTCCTTCGGCGCCCGTCGGCGCCCGATGAGCGACGTCGAAGCCCACCGTGACCCCCGCACCAGGGCGGTGGTGCACCGCGTCGAGGTGCCAGCTCACGAGCTCGGCGCCGTCCGGGCGCAGGGCTGCCGCGAGGATCTCCCCCGCCTCGGGTCCGGTGAGCAGGTTGAGTGCGCGCTCGTCGTCGTCACGGGCCCGTGCCGACGGCCGCGGGGGCTCAGCAGGGATGGCGGGCACCGCGGCGACAGGAGGGCCCTGCGCGTGGGGCGCGGGCCCACGCGGGGACAGAGACGAAGCGGTCATCTCGGACAGTGTGAGGCATCGCGTCGCGTCGTGCACAGAGTTCTTGCACGGTGAGAGATGGCACCATGAGCCGATGCGGGCCCTCAGCACCCTTCCCAAGGCTCACCTCCACCTGCACTTCACCGGGTCGATGCGGACGACGACGCTCGCTGACCTCGCGGACGCGCATGGCGTCCGGGTGCCCGCCGCGCTGCTCGCCGGGGACCCGCTCCGGCTCCCTCCGACCCAGCCCGGCTGGTTCCGGTTCCAGCGGCTCTACGACGCGCCGCGCGCCTGCGTGCGCACCGAGGCCGACATGCGCCGGATCGTGGACGAGGCGGTGGCGGACAACGCCGCAGAAGGATCCGTGCGGCTCGAGCT
>JAFABT010000142.1 GCA_023425905.1 Actinomycetes bacterium
GTCGAGACGTCGTTGCGCGGCATGTGGACCCACGCGGGTGCGAGCTCGGTGCGGGTCCCGGGCCTCGCGCGCCCCGGTGGCCTCGCCCGCCTCGCCGCGTGGGCGGTGCCCGCCTCGCTGCTCGCCACGCTCCTCCTCGGCGTCGTCGCGCCGCTGCGCTCGACGGCAGCCGACGTCGTCGTGCTTGTCGCCTGCGGGGTGTGGTCGCTGCTGCTCGCCGCCGGCACGATCCGTGCGGCGCAGGCCCGCAGCCGGGCGCGTGAGCACCTCGCGGAGGCCGTCGCCGAACTCGCCCCGCAGGCGCTGCTCGTGTTCTCCGGGCCCGCAGGCTCGGCGTACCAGGCGACGATGTGGCTTCCGCTGCTCGAGCGCACAGGCCTGCGGATCGTCGTCGTGCTCCGCGAGGCGGCCTGCCTCAAGGGGATCGAGGCGGCGACGACCCTCCCCGTCGTCGTCGCACGGACGATGGCGGAGCTCGAGGCGACGATCGCACCGTCGGTGACGACCGCGTTCTACGTGAACAACTCGGCGAAGAACGGCCACGCGATCCGCTTCGGGCACCTCACGCACGTCCAGCTGCTCCACGGCGACTCGGACAAGCCCTCGAGCTTCAACCCCGTGACCGCGATGTTCGACCGGATCTTCGTCGCAGGCCAGGCGGGCATCGACCGCTACGGCGCGCACGGCGTGGACATCCCGGCGAGCAAGTTCACGATCGTCGGACGCCCCCAGGTCGCCGGAATCGCCCGGGCGACCGAGGGCGAGAGCGGCCGCGGGCGTCGGCGCGTGCTCTACGCCCCGACGTGGACCGGGTTCTACGGCGACGCGAACTACTGCTCGCTGCCGATCGGTGAGCAGATCGTCCGCGCGCTGCTCGACGCGGACGCAGTGGTCACCTTCCGTCCGCACCCGTACTCCCGCGCGCACGGCCCGTCCGCCGCGCACATCGCCCGGATCGACGCCCTCCTCGAGCAGGACCGCGGCCAGACCGGTCGCGGTCACGTCTTCGGTGCCGCAGCGGCCGAGGGGTCCGTCACCGACGCGTTCAACGACTCGCACGCCCTCGTCGCCGACGTGTCCTCCGTGCCCGCGGACTACCTGTTCAGCCGTAAGCCCTTCGTCATCACGCAGATGACCGACGCCGACCCGGAGGACTTCGAGGCGGAGTTCCCGCTCGCCCGGGCGGGGTACAGGGTGCGGGTCGACACCGCTGACGCGGAGCTGCGGGACGTCGTCGCCGAGATGCTCAGCGACGACCCGCTCCGCACGCGACGCACCGAGATGGCCCGGTACTACCTCGGCGACGTCGACGCGGCGGACTACGAGGGGATCTTCTTGGACGCGGCGCGGGCGGTCGTCGCAGGGACGGGGACGGCCGCCGGCGGCTGAGCCGGCCGGTCCCTCGTCGATCAGCCGTGCAGGTCAGCGACCGCCGGAGCTCCTGCTCGGCTGCCCCCGGCCGGCGGCCAGGCGAGACGCCGTCAGCCGCGTCGCACGCCTGAGCAGGTCCGTGACTCCCTTGCGCAGGCGGTCCACGGGCGACAGCGCCCGAGGCCGGCCGAGACGTCGCTCGGTGATCTCGGCGAGAAGATCGGCCCAGCGGCCCACGACAGCGCGGTCGGAGTACCCGGCGGCCTTGGCACGGGCCGCGGCCCGCATCGCCTCGACCTCCTGCGCGGGCATGGTCTGGAGGCGCACGATGCGGTCGGCCACCGCGTCGACGTCCTTCGCGGGCACGACGAACCCGTCGACCCCGTCCGTCACGATGTCACGGGGCCCGTAGCGGATGTCGTAGGCGATCGGGATGCAGCCGCGCGCCATCGCCTCGACGAAGACGAGGGGAAGGCCCTCGCTCACGCTCGTGAGCAGCATGAACGACGCTCCGAGAAACTCTGCAGCCGCTCCCGGGACGTGCCCGTGCAGGGTGATGAACCCGGGGTGCTTCGCGGCCAGGGCGTCGAGCCGAGCCCGCTGGGAACCCCCGCCATAGACGTCGAGCCGCACGGGCTCGGGTGCGGTTCGAGCGGCCAGCACGGTCGCCTTGATCGCGTCACCCACAGCCTTGCGCGCCGTGAGGCTCGCGAGCATCACGCCGCGGTGCGGGTCCCGAGCCACGTCCGTCGCCTCGATCTCGACCGTCGAGGAGTTGGGGATGACGACGAGCGTGTCGCGCTCGCCGACCCGGGCGACGACGTCCTCACGTTGCTGGTCGGTGAGGAAGACGACGGCGTCGAAGCGGTCGACGTTCTCGACCATCGACCGGCGGTGCGTCGCCAGCGGTCCGTGCGCGTCGACCGCGTCGGCCGCGAGATGCGAACCATGCACGACATGGATCGTCCACACGTTGTCTCGGGTGTACGAGGCGAAGAACGAGACGAGCGACTTGGAGTCGACGACGATGTAGGTCGGCTCCGCGTCGCCGACGACGCGGTCGAGCCAGAAGCGGTAGAGCGCCCACGGTCCGCGGAAGGCGGCGACCGGCACGCCCGCCCTGTCGTAGGCGGTGATGCCTGCTGCCTGCTGGCCCGGGGCGGCGATCGTCGCGAGCAGCGACCCGTCCGGGCGGTGGATATCCGTCCACAGCAGGGCCCTGTCATCGTCGTGGACGGTGGTTCGGCGCGAACCGTCCCTGCGCGTGGCGGTGTCCTCGATGCCCCCGGGCCGGTGCATCCGCGGGTCCTTGGCCCGTCGGCGCGTCCGGAGCGCCTCGTCGGGCAGGTCCGCGAGCTCGGCCCACATCGAGCGCACCCGCACCCGCGGACCCAGCAGGCCACGACCTTCGAGGAGTTCGCGCGTCGCGACGAGATCGCAGGCCGGGTCGAACAGGAGGACGTCGACGTCGACGCCGGCCTGGTCCCCCATGGCCCGCGCGCGATGCAGCAAGGCGTTGGTCATCCCCCCGAAGTCGTGCGGGACGGACCACGTCGCAATGAGGTGGCGGCCCGGCGGGAACTCCGGCCGCGCCCTCCGGCTGCCGAGGAATGAGCGCGCGCGGGGTCGGGTGGGCACCCATGGATGCTACCCGCTGGACCCGTTCGTCCTCCGTCACGCCCACGTCCGCCGCCCGACGCCCAAGGACGGGCATGCACTACAGTCGGATGCCGCCGCCCACGCTGCGCCCGCACCGATCGCCAGGGCAGAAGGACCACCGCACATGACGCTCAGCACCATCCCGGCCACGACGACGACGCGGCTGCGCCACGCCGTCGGCAGCAAGGTCCTCGCCTTCGGCCGCAGAGTCCGTCGCAAGGTCCGCGGCTCACTGCTCGCAGACCGTCCCGATCTCGTTCCGGCGCTCACTACCCTCGGCACCTACCCGGTCGCCGTGTACTTCGGCGAACCGCCGGTGCGCGCCTACCAGATCCTGCAGTGGCTGCCCACGATCGAGCAGCTCGACCGCACGCTCCCCGTCGCGATCGTCACGCGCAACGAGGAGACCGCCAAGCTCGTCGCCGAGCGCACCGGTGTCCAGGTGGTGTTCGCGCGCACTCTCGACGCCCTCATGCAGGCCTACACGACGATCGACGTCAAGGTCGTCGTCTACCCGAACAACGGCATGCGCAACTTCCAGTCGCTCATCCACCGCCCGGCGCTGCACGTGCACGTCAACCATGGCGAGTCGGACAAGGTCTCGATGGTCTCGAACCAGGCCAAGGCCTACGACCACGTCGTCGTCGCGGGTCAGGCTGCGATCGACCGCCACGAGGCGGCGCTCATCAACTTCGACGTGTCATCCCTCGTCGTGTGCGGCCGGCCGCAGCTCGACCTCGCGGTGCCGCGGGTGCTCGACGAGGACCCGGCGCGCCGCACGGTCATGTACGCCCCGACGTGGAGCGGTGAGAACGAGGCGAACAACTACACGTCGGTCGACGTCTACGGCCCGCAGATCGTCGAGGCGGTGCTGTCCCGTCCCGGGACCAGGCTCGTCTACAAGCCGCATCCGCGCGTCGCCCTCGGTGACCGTCCGCCGGTCGCCGCGGCGCACGCCCGCATCCTCGCGCTCGTCGCGGCCGCGAACGAGGCGGCGGGCGAGCCCGTCCACCACGTGCTGCTCGAGGAGGACATCCTCGGACTCATGGACGGCACCGACCTGCTCGTCACCGACGTCTCGTCGGTCGGCCTCGACTTCCTCTACCTGCGCACGGAGGCGCCACTCGTCCTCACCGACCGTCGCAGCGACCCGGAGCAGCTCGCGATCGACGCGCCGGTCTCACGAGCCTGCGACGTCATCGACCGCGACACTGTCGGCACGCTGGGCGAGCTGCTCGACGCCAATCTTCACGACGACCCGCGCAGCGCTGCCCGCGCGGCGATGCGCAGCCACTACTTCGGGGTCGAACGCGGCGAGAGCACCGCACGCTTCATCGAGTTCATCACCAGCTGCGTCGACCGCCGTGACGGGCTGCTCGCTGGTTCGGCGAGCGTGCGCGCAACCGGCGGGTACGAGGCCTGACGCTCAGCGTGCGTCGTTCTCGACGACGACGTCTCGCGCACCCGCGCTCACCTTGTTCGCCGCGCGCTTGGCGCGCACGAAGTCGCGATAGGCGTCGCAGACCTCGTCCGCCGGCCCGTCCTGGACGATCTTGCCCTGGTCGAGCCAGATGACCCGCGTGCACATCGTGCGGACCGTCTGCAGCGAGTGGCTGACGAGGAAGATCGTCCCCGCGTGCTCGCGGATCTCGTCGACGCGCTCCTTCGACCGCTGCCGGAAGGACGCGTCACCGGTCGCGAGCGCCTCGTCGATCATGAGGACGTCCGGGCGTGCGGCGGAGGAGATCGCGAAGCGCAGCCTCGCCGACATCCCCGAGGAGTACGCCTTCATCGGGAGGTAGACGAAGTCGCCGAGACCCGCGAAGTCGACGATCTCGTCGAACCGGTCCTTGACCTCCTGCGTGGAGAGTCCGAGGGCGAGGCCACCGATCATGATGTTGCGCTCCCCGGACAGCTCGCGCATGAGGACAGCGTTGACGCCGAGCAGGGACGGCTCTCCCGCGACGTAGACGCTGCCCTTCGTCGGGGGCAGCAGGCCTGCGACCGCGCGCAGCAGCGTGCTCTTCCCTGACCCGTTCGTGCCGACGATGCCGATCGACTCCCCGTGCCGGGCGACGAAGGAGACCCCGCGGACGGCCCGCACCTGCGTGACTCCACCGACGCTCGCGCGCCCCTTGCTCAGCAGTCGCTGCAGCCGCCCGCGCGGCTGCGCGGAGGTGCCTGCGGGCTTGCCGCCGAACACCCGGTACGTCACGTGCAGGTCGTCGACGATGAGCGACGGCCCCCCGAGCTCGCGCACGTCAGCCGGCGCGTCGGGGATG
>JAFABT010000217.1 GCA_023425905.1 Actinomycetes bacterium
GTCCTCTTCAAGCCCTTCGCGTTCACCGTCGCGATCGCGATGCTCGCCTCCCTCCTCGTCTCCCTCACGATCGTCCCCGTGCTCGCCTACTGGTTCCTCGGGCGACGCGCCGACGCGGCCGGCGTCGGAGCCACGGCGAACCAGCTGAACCACACTGCGACCACCGAGCACGAGGCCGGGGCGCTCCAGCGCGGCTACGGCCGCCTCATCCGCTGGGTCGTCGCCCACCGGTGGTCGACCGTCGCCGGCGCCCTCGTCGTCCTGCTCGGCACCGTCGGCCTCACCCCGCTGCTCAAGACGAACTTCCTCGGGGACACCGGGCAGAACACGCTCGGCGTCACCCAGGCCGTCGCGCCCGGAACGAGCCTCGAGGTCCAGCTGCGCACCGCGCGTGAGGTCGATGAGGCGCTGCGGTCGCTCGACGGCGTCGACCTCGTCAACACGACCCTCGGCGCGTCCGACGCCGCGGCGATCCTCGGCGACGGCACCGAGCAGATCTCCTACTCCGTCGTGCTCGACCCCGACGCCGACCCGGTCGACGTCGATGCGAGCATCCGGGACGCGCTCGCCGACCTCGTCCCGACGGACGCGCTCACCGTCTCGCCGTTCGCAGGCATGGGCATGAGCAACGACGTCCAGGTCGAGATCACCGGGGCGGACGCGACCGCACTGCGCGAGGCTGCCGAAGCCGTCGCCGCAGACCTGCGCACGCTGCCCGAGGCGCGCCAGGTGACGACTTCGCTCACCGAGTCGCGCCCGACGCTGCAGATCACCGTCGACCGGACGGCGGCTGCCGAGCACGGCCTCACGGAGGCTGCGGTGTCCTCGACCGTCAGCGCCGCGATGACGCCGCAGGCGATCGGCGCCATCACCCTCGACCAGACCTCGACGACGGTCTATCTCGCACCCGTCGGCGGCCCCGGCGCCGTGTCCGCCGTGGGCGAGATCCTCGTCCCCGCCCCGACCGGCGCGCTCCTGCCGCTCAGCGACGTCGCAACCGTCAAGGTCGTCGACGGGCCCGTGGCGATCGCCACCGCGGACGGACGCCGCGTCGTCACGGTCGACGTCACCCCCGCCTCCGACGACCTCGGCACCGCGGGCGTCGCAGTGAGCGCGGCCCTCGAGGACGTCGAGCTGCCCGACGGCGTCGTGGCCGAGGTCGGCGGCATCACCGCGCAGCAGGGGGAGACGTTCTCCCAGCTGGGTCTCGCGATGCTCGTCGCGATCCTCATCGTCTACGTCGTCATGGTCGCGACGTTCCGCAGCCTCGTCCAGCCGCTGCTGCTGCTCGTCTCGGTCCCGTTCGCGGCGACCGGCGCGATCCTGCTCCAGGTCGCGACGGGCGTGCCGCTCGGGGTCGCCTCGCTCATCGGCGTGCTCATGCTCATCGGCATCGTCGTGACGAACGCGATCGTCCTCGTCGACCTCGTCAAGCAGTACCGCGACCAGGGGGCGTCCGTGACGGATGCGCTCATCACCGGCTCGATCCGACGCGTCCGGCCGATCGTCATGACGGCTCTCGCGACGATCTTCGCGCTCGCGCCGATGGCCCTCGGTCTCACCGGGCCCGGCGGCGTCATCTCGCAGCCCCTCGCGCTCGTCGTCATCGGCGGGCTGTTCTCCTCGACCGTGATGACGCTCGTCGTGCTGCCGGCGGTCTATCACCTCGTCGAGTCGCGCGGCTCCGCACTCACCGGGGGTGACCACCAGCCGGGTGACGACGCCCAGGTCGGAGACGGCGCCGTCGGTGCCGACCTCGGCACGGGCACGAGCTCTTCGAAGGTCGAGGGCGCGTCAAAGGTCGAGGGCGCGTCGACGGACTGATCGGAGACCGAGCCGAGTGCGGCTGCGGTGGTCGCAGGAGGAGCGGCCGCCGCAGCACGCACCGCGTGGCGGCGCTTCTTCATCGCGTACATCGCCGCGTCGGCGTCGTCGAGGACGTCCTCGGGTTGGCGGTGCCCCACGGCGGAACTCGTCATCCCGACGCTCGTCGTGAGGGTGACGGGGCCGCCGGACGTCGCGATCGGGCGGGCGACCGACGCCTCGATCCGCCGCGTGAGGTCCTGCAGCGCCGCCTCGAGGACCGCGCCGTCCTCGTGCGGCGCGGCCGTGACGAGAAGGCAGAACTCGTCGCCACCCAGGCGCACGACCGTCGAGTCGGCGGGAGCCGTCGCCACGAGGCGCGTCGAGATCACCCGAAGCACCTCGTCCCCGACGCCATGCCCGAGCGTGTCGTTCACCTGCTTGAAGCCGTCGAGGTCGCAGAACAGCGCGCCCCACGGCGCCTGGGACAGCAGCGTGTCATGGAGTCGGGAGACGAGCAGACGGCGGTTGCCCAGACCGGTGAGCGGGTCGTGCAACGCGCTGTGACGCAGCTGGTCCTCCAGGACGCGCCGGCGGTGGATGTCGGAGAGCGTCCCGACGATGCGCACCGGCTCGCCGTTCTCGCCCTGGACCGCGAGCGCGCGCGCGAGGACCCACCGCTCGACGGCGTCGTGCTGGATGCGGTACTCGATCTCGATGACGCCCTGAGGGTTGTTGATCGCGTCCGTGAGCACCTGGCTCGCACCCGGGCGGTCGTCGGGGACGACGACGGCGCTCCACGCCGCGGCGTACTCGGACGAGTCCATCTCCGGGATCCCGAGCAGCTCTCGGCACCGCGCAGAGAGGTAGTACGAGCCGTCGGTGAGATCGACCTCCCACAGGCCGTCGTTCGCGGCGCGCACGACGTGGGCGTAACGCTCCTCGCTCCGACGGACCGCCTCGGCGAGCTCGGCGCCCTCCTGCGCCGCTCCGACGAGGACCATCCAGTGGTGGTACGGCTCGCGCGACTGCTCGATGTCGACCCGGCCGAGGACGACGAGCAGGCCCCACTCGCGCTCGAGGGTGTGGACGGGGATGACCTGGCACACCTCCCCGCCCGCGGCGTCCACCGACTCGACGAGCGCGCGCGGCGGGAAGGTCGCGGAGTCGACGACGTCACCGGGCGTGAGCGAGCCGGCGAGAAGATCGAGGGGGTCGTGCATGCCGGAGATGCGCAGCCGGCCCTCGGACGGAGGGCCCTCCCACAGGGCGAGCAGGCCGGCGCGGGTCGACGTGCCCGCGAGCCACGTCATCGCCTGGAGGTCCGCGGTGTCGGCGTGGAGCAGCGAGGCGGCGACGTCGCCGTACTCGCGCTCGGTCGCGCGCGCCCGCCGGGAGCTGTGCAGCCCGTCGCGGGCACGGATGCGCCAGAGGCGCGCGACGGTGAGCGAGATCGCCTCGCGGGCGGCGGCATCGGGCGACGTCGGGGCGTCGGGTGCGCTCTCACCGGCGGCGAGCAGTCGTTCCAGGTGCTCGAGGACGACCCGGTCGACGTGCTGCCGGGCCGAGCCCGGCCACTCGATCCGGTCGAGGGCGTGCATGAGCGCGTCCGCACGCGCACCGGCGTGAGGAGCCCTCGGAGCAGGCCGTCGCCCGACGAGCTCCGCGACGGCCTGCCGGACGATGCCGTGGGCTGCGTCCGGGACGTTGCGTCCCTCGAGCGTCGTCCCGAGCTGATGGGCGAGCTCGGCGTCGTCGGTCGGCAGCGGCCAGGCGCGTGCCGTCGGCGGCTCTTCGAGGGTGGGCCTGGTGC
>JAFABT010000283.1 GCA_023425905.1 Actinomycetes bacterium
CCCCGCCCGCCGAGCAGCCGACGCCGCGGCGGCAGCCCGGCGTCGGCGAGCTCGTCGTCCGACGCGAGCGCGCGCAGCACCCGCTCCTCCTGCGCGAGCACGGACCGGCGGGCCGCCTCGATGCCGCCGGCCTTCTCGACGTCGAGCACGTGGAGGTAGAGCGTTCCGGTGAGCCGGTGGGCCTCGACGACGATCGACCCGGGCACGAGGGAGCACAGCTCCGCGGTGAGCGTGAGGTAGAGGTCCGAGTGCGAGCGCAGCTGGGCGCGGATGACAGCGCCGCGGGGGTGCGCGTCGCGGCGCAGCGCGATCCCGGAGACCTGGATCGAGGCATGGACGAGGTCGTAGGCGAAGCGCGAGACGAGGACGAGCGTGCCCCACGGGTGGATCCAGCCCCGCATGTCGACGGGCGGCAGGGGGAACAGCCGGCCGACGACGACCCCGATGACGAGGCCGCTGAGGACGTTGCCGATGCTGAGGTCGCCCCACAGCAGCACCCAGACGAGGGTGAGCCAGATCATCGCTCCGAAGGAGAAGCGTCGGCGTCGACGCGGGTGGAGGCTCATGGCGTCGCCTCCTCGACGACATCGACGGACTCGCCCTGGCCGCGCTGGCCGTCGGGCAGGACGGCGTCGACGTACTGCTGCCGGTCGCGCAACGTCCCTGCGGCACGGTCGGTGTAGGCGTAGAGCGGCCCGCCCGCGAAGGTGAGCGTGAGGCCGACGACGACGAGCGCGGCCGTCGGCCCGACCATGCCGAGCGGGAGCTTGTGCTTGGGGTTGTCACCGTCGGGCAGCTCCGCGGGCGGGGTCTGCCAGAACGCCTTGTTCCACGCCTTGACGAGCGCGTAGAGCGTGAGCAGCGAGGTGAGGACGGAGCCGGCGACGAGCGCCATCGCGAGGCCTCCGCCGTCCTGGACACCGGCCTGGAGCAGCCCGATCTTGCCGAGGAACCCGGACAGCGGCGGGATGCCGCCGAGGTTCATCGCCGGGACGAAGAAGAGCACCGCGAGCAGCGGCGCGACCTTCGCGAGGCCGCCGAGCCGCTCGAGCGACGTCGTCCCCCCGCGTCGTTCCATGAGCCCCACGACGAGGAACAGCGCCGTCTGCACCGTGATGTGGTGCGCGACGTAGAAGATCGCGGCCCCGAGCCCGGCCTGCGAGGACAGGGCGATGCCGAAGATCATGAAGCCGATGTGGCTCACGAGCGTGAAGGACAGCAGACGTTTGACGTCGTCCTGCGCGACGGCGCCGAGGATCCCGACGAGCATCGTCGCGAGCGCGACCCAGAGCAGCACGGTGTCGAAGCGGCCCTCGGGGAACAGCAGCGTCTGGGTGCGGATGATCGCGTAGACGCCGACCTTCGTGAGGAGGCCGGCGAACACGGCGGTGACCGGCGCGGGCGCCGTCGGGTAGGAGTCCGGGAGCCACGCGGAGAGCGGGAAGACGGCCGCCTTGATGCCGAAGGCGACGAGGAGCAGCCCCTGCAGCACGAGGCGGACGCCCGGGTCGATCTCGGGGAGCCGCTCGGCGAGCTGGGCGAGGTTCACCGTGCCGGTCGAGGCGTAGATCATCGCGATCGCGATGAGGAAGAGCAGCGAGGACAGCAGCGCGACGACGACGTAGATCGACCCGGCGCGGATGCGCTCGTGGGTGCCGCCCAGGGTGAGCAGCACGTACGAGGCGGCGAGGAGGATCTCGAAGCCGACGTAGATGTTGAACAGGTCGCCCGAGAGGAACGCGTTCGCGACGCCTGCCGTGAGCACGAGGTACGTCGGGTGGTAGATCGCGACCGGCGCGCTCTCCTCCCCCTCGGCGGCACCCTGCGCGAGCGAGTAGATGAGGACGCACAGGGTGACGGCGCTCGACACCGTGAGCATGAGCGTCGAGAGCCGGTCGGCGACGAGGTCGATGCCGACCGGGGCCGCCCACCCGCCCACGTCGACGACGAGCGGGCCCGCGTCGGTGAGGACGAGTAGCACCGCGGAGGCGACGAGCACGATCGAGAGCGCCGCGACGGAGATGTAGCTCTGCGCGCGGGGCCGGCGCCACATCGCGAGGGCGAGCCCCGCGGAGAACAGCGGCACGACGACGGGCAGCGGGATGATCCAGGTGAGGTCGCTCATCGCTCGTCCTTCGCCTCGACGACGTGGCCCTCGTCGGTCTCGTCGCGGGTGTCAGCGGCCTCGGCGTCGAGCGTCGTCAGCTCGATGTCGGTGTCGGCGTCGGTGAAGGTCGGCTGGTCGCGCGCGGCGCGGCGGGCGATACGGCGGTCCTCGACGTCGTCCTGCACCTCGTCGTGGCGGTGCAGCTGCCACGAGCGATATGCCATGGCCAGGAGGAACGCCGTCATGCCGAGCGTGATGACGATCGCGGTGAGCACCATCGCCTGGGGCAGGGGGTCGCTCATCTCGGACTCGGGGGTGACGCCGACGAGCGGCGGGCCACCCGCGCGCCCGCCGGCGACGAGGAAGAGCAGGTTCGCCGCGTTGCCGATGAGGATGACGCCGATGAGCACGCGCGACAGCGAGCGCTCGAGCAGCAGGTAGATGCCGACGGTGATGAGGCCCGCGACGGTGACGACGAGGGCGATGCTCGGGCTCGTGTCGATCATCGTCCGTCCTCCTTCGTCGTGTCGTCCGGCTGGTCGTTGATCGAGTCGATCTCGTGCGGGGCGTTCGACGGGATCGACGAGGGGACGAGCCGCCGGACGATCGCGAGGGTGTTGTCGCCCGCGACGTTGACGTCCCGACCCTCGTCCTCGCCGAGGCGGTCGATCTCCGCGCCGAGCGAGCGCAGGATGTCGAGCACGAGCCCGATGACCACGAGGTACACCCCGACGTCGAAGAACAGCGACGTGACGAGGTGGACGTCGCCGATGAGCGGCAGGTGGAGGTCGATCGTCCACGACTGGAGCACCGAGCCGCCCGCGAGCAGCGCCCCGAGACCGACTCCGGCGGAGAGGAACAAGCCCGTCCCGAGGAGCAGACCGGGGTGGACGGGGGCGGCCTCCCCGAGCTCGTACCGCCCGCCCGCGAGGTAGCGCACGACGAGCGCGATGCCGACGACGAGCCCGGCCGCGAAGCCACCGCCGGGCTGGTTGTGCCCGGAGAACAGCAGGAACACCGAGTAGACGACATCGTGTGGAACAGCAGCCGCACGACGACCTCGAACATCACCGAGCGGCGCCCGGGGGCGAGCGTCGTGCCGGCGCGGAGCCACTCGGCGGCGCGGTTGCCGCGGGCGCCCTCGGCGGGGACGTTGCGCTGCCGCAACGCCGCCATCGGGTCGGCCGCCGTCGTGCCCCAGACGACGTCGGACTGCACGTCGTCGACGCGGTCGATCTGGCCGGAGCGGCGGCGGCGGAAGACGAGCGACGCGACGCCCGTCGCCGCGACGAGCAGCACCGAGATCTCGCCCATCGTGTCCCACGCGCGGATGTCGACGAGCGTGACGTTGACGATGTTCTTGCCACCGCCGAACTCGACCGCCTCGGCCGGGAAGTCCTGCGAGACGGGGGCGTGGATGCGCGAGCCGGGGACGACGAGCGCGAGGCCCGCGACGGTGATCCCGACGGCGAGGCCGACGGCGAGGCGCACCCACCGGCTGCCGGCGAGCGGCCGGTTGGAGAAGTACGGGGGGAGGCGGCGCAGCACGAGGACGAAGACGACGAGCGTGACGGTCTCGACGAGCACCTGGGTGAGGGCGAGGTCGGGGGCGCCGTGCAGCAGGAAGATGCCGGCGACCGAGTACCCGGAGAAGCCCAGGAGGATGACGGCTTTGAGGCGACGACGCGAGCGGGCCGCGAGGATCGCGGTGAGGACGGCCGTCGCGCCGAGCACGGCCTGCGCCGGCTGGTCCCACGGTCGCGTGCTCTCCGCGGGTGTCGTCCCGAGCAGCAGCGGGACCCCGACGACGACGACGAACACGACGAGGATGAGGCCGAGGTACACGGGGAGCGAACCACGCTGGGTGAGCGCGGTGACGTCCGCGGCGAGGTCGTCGAGCTTGCGCATGAACCGCCGGTAGACGACGTCGGCCTCGGGCCACGACGGCGGGGTCGCGCTCGTTCGCGCGACCTGGGTGCGGAACCGGAAGAGCAGCGCGCCGAGCGCGAAGACGAGCAGCGTGAGCCCGAGGACGGGGGTGAACCCGCCCCACAGCGTGAGGTGCCCGGCCTCGCCGCGCGGGTAGGTGGCGGCGTGCGGGGCGAGGAGGTGCTCGCCGAGGTGGGGCACGAGCGCGGCGGCGAGGCCGAGCGTCGCGAGCGCGAGCGCGGGCCAGACCAGGACGAGCGAGGGGCGCGAGATCGCGGCCGGGCCCTCGGTCACCTCCGGGTCGTACGCGTCGACGGGCGCGAGGCCGGCGAGCTCCCGCTTGGTCGCGAAGGCCCCCCACGCGAAGCGCAGGCCGTAGCCGACGGTGAGCGCCGAGCCGAGGACGATCGCCATGAGGACGGCCGTCGCGTAGAGGCCGCCGTCGTGCCACAGCGACTCGAGGGCGGCCTCCTTCGCGACGTAGCCCGCGAAGGGCGGCAGGCCGATCATCGAGGCCGTCGCGAGCAGTCCCGCGACGGCCGTGACGGGAAGCTCGCGTCCGACGCCGGAGAGCCGACGCAGGTCGCGGGTGCCGGTCGCGGAGTCGACGACGCCGACGACGAGGAACAGCGCCGCCTTGAACATCGCGTGGGCGCCGAGCATCGCGAGGCCCGCGAGCGCCGTCGCGCGAGAGTCGTAGCCGACGAGCAGGACGAGCAGCCCGAGCTGCGACACGGTCCCGTAGGCGAGGACGAGCTTGAGGTCGTGCTGGCGCAGCGCCCGGTAGCCACCGACGAGCAGCGTGATCGCCCCGAGGGGCAGGACGACCGCCTGCCATGCGGGCAGGTCCGCGTACCCGGGGGCGAAGCGCGCGACGAGGTAGATGCCGGCCTTGACCATCGCGGCGGCGTGGAGGTACGCGGACACGGGCGTCGGGGCGGCCATGGCTGCGGGCAGCCAGAAGTGGACGGGGACGAGCGCGGACTTCGACACGGCGCCGATGAGGAGGAGGACGACCGCGACGTTCACGCCCGCGCCGACGGGCGGGTCGGCGAGGATCTCCGAGACCCGGTAGGTGCCCGCGGCCTCGCCGAGCATGACCATCCCGACGAGCATCGCGAGCCCGCCCGCGGTGGTGAGGACGATCGCCTGCATCGCCGCACGCCGCGACGCCTTGCGGTCCGCGTAGTGCCCGATGAGCAGGTAGGAGAAGACGGTCGTCAGCTCCCAGAAGGTGTAGAGCAGGACGAGGTTGTCGGCTGTGACGAGGCCGAGCATCGCGCCCGCGAAGCCCGTGAGGACTCCGCCGAACCGACCCAGCCCGCTCGCGGAGGCCTTGAAGTAGGCGGAGCAGTAGACGAGCACGAGCGCACCCACGCCACCGACGACGAGCGTCATGAACCAGGAGAGCGTGTCGAGGCGGAACGACAGCTCGAGCCCGAGGCCGGGGATCCACTCGACGACCTCAAGCGGGCCGTCCCCACGCTGGACGCGCGACGTGAGGCTCGCGGCCCATACCGCGGCGGACGCGGGCGCGAGGGCGAGGACGAGGAATGCGCGACGTCCGAGCCAGCGGACGAGGACCGGTGCGAGCAGCGCCATGATCGCGTGCGCGATCAGCAGCATGAACATGTCTGCTCCGTCCTGGTG
>JAFABT010000292.1 GCA_023425905.1 Actinomycetes bacterium
CCCCGCCCGCCCGTGTCGCGTCCGCGCCGAAGAAGCGCGAGCGAGCGAAGGGGCTGCGCAACGAGCCCGCCATCGTCTCCGCACTCCTCGAGGGCCAGTCTCTCGAGGTCGCGTGGGCCGGCGCCGCGCGCACCCTGCTCCGCCGCCCGGGGGCGGCGACCGCGCAGTCCTTCGTCGACACGCTCCTCGACACCCCCGGCGCGGCCGGCTCTGCGCACCTCGCCTCCGGCATCGTCGCCGCCGCTCGCGGTCACCTGCGCAAGGCCGCCCAGCACCTCGCCGAGGTCGACCACGCGGTGCTCACCGCGCAGGCGCCCGTCGAACTGGTCGACGCGCTCAACGCGACCGACCCCGCACGCTGCCACGAGGTGATCCTCGGCTGGCTCGACGACGAGGACGCGACCGCTGGCTTCACCGCCCCGACGTGGTTCCACCTCCTCAAGCGGCTCTTCGTCCTCGATGACGCGGCGGCCGTCGCTCGCGCGTTCGAGCGGCTCGTCGCCGCCCACGCGCGCGACGGCGAGGACGCCTGGCCGATCGGCACGACCGAGATCGAGTGGCTGCGGCCGTGGATCGGCGGTGCGAAGCACGCCACGGCCCCCACGCCGGAGGGCCGCATCGCTTTCGCCCTCATGGACTACCGCCAGCCCGGACGTGGGGCGTCGTCGCAGAACATCGGCGACCAGATCCAGACGCTCGCTTCGCTCGGCCACGTCGTGCGGCACCAGAACCTCACGTTCCACGGCGACGAGGACGTCGTCGGCTTCGTCAATGACATGCAGCAGCGGGTCCGTCCCGAGCTGCGCGTCGACTCCGCACCGGCCGACGTCCAGCTGTACCGCATGGACCGCGACGGCTCGTCGTACCAGGCCTTCCCTGAGAAGACCTGGATGCTCGAGTTCGGGTGGCACATGCACGCGCTGTTCAACCTCGACCGGTGGGACTTCCCGCTCCACCCGAACCTGCGCCCGATCTTCGTCTCGTTCCACTGCAACAAGCGGGGCCTGCTCACCCCTGAGGCGCTCGACTACCTGCGCGCGCACGGTCCCATCGGGTGCCGCGACTGGACGACGGTCGACCTGCTGCTGTCGCTCGACGTGCCGGCGTTCTTCTCCGGATGCCTCACGACGACCGTCTCGACCGTCTTCCCCGAGCGGGCTCGCCCGTCGACCGCGCGGACGGGTTACGTCGACGTCGTCCGGAGCGAGGTGCCAGAGGGCGCCGAGAACATCAAGCAGTCCTACGCGCTCGTCAAGCGCCGCACGTTCATCGAGAACATGCGTGAAGCGGTCGACCTGCTCGAGGGCTACCGCCGCACGTACACGAAGCTCGTGACCAAGCGGCTGCACTGCTACCTTCCGACGCGCTCGCTCGGCCTCGAGGTCGACTTCGAGCCGACCTACAACTCCGACGTGCGCTTCGCGGGCCTGTTCCGCCTGTCTCACGAGGAGTTCGAGGCGATCCGCCTGCCGATGATCGCGCGGCTCCAGCCCGTCCTCACGGCCATCTTCTCGGGCGCAGAGGAGGAGGACGTCTACCGCATCTGGCGCGAGACCGTCGCTGAGGACGTCGAGATCGCGCGTCGCCGTCACCTCGACTCGACGCCGCTCGCACCGGCTCCTGTCCCGGCCGCCGAGCTCGCTCGGGCCGCGGACGTGCGCACGGTCGTCGAGGCGACCGAGGCTGGCTCCGACCCGATCGACGTCGTCCTGCTCCCGGCTCGTGGGCGTACCCGCCTCGTGGCGAACGTCATCGCGTCCGCGGAGCGCGAGACGAGCCGCCCGCTCACCGTGTGGGTCGTCGGCGACGAGGCCGCTCAGGTCCCCGCGCTCGCGACCCGCCCGACGACGACCGTGCGGACCGTCGACACCCGCGGCGTCACGGCAGCCGGGGTGGGCGACCGCTCCGCGCTCATGCACGCCCTGCTGCCCGAGCTGCTCGCGGACATCGACCGCGCCGTCGTGCTGCCGGTCGAGGCCGCCGTGCTCACCGACCTCAGCGACCTCGCGGCGGCCGATCTCGGCTCGACCGCCGTCGCGGCCCGCAAGACGTCGCGACCCAATGACTCGGGCTTCGCGCTGTTCTACTCGGGGGCCCGCCGTCTCGACGAGAGGCCCGCCGCCGCCTACGACCTCTACCGACGCATCCACGCACGCCACGTCTTCGACTTCGACGCGTTCGACACCGACGTCATGGTGCTCGAAACGTCGCGGCTGCGCACCGACGGCTTTGCCGACGCGTTGCTTCCGTACCTGCGCGAGTTCTCGCTCAACGGCCGTGAGGCGTTCCACCTGTGGTTCGGGCCGGATCGCACCGACCTCGACCCCGCGTGGGCAACCGTCCCCTCCCGCGAGCTCGTCGCCGAACCGCACGTGCTGCACTGGGCAGAGGCGCCGCAGCCCTGGGGCGAGGGTCACGCCCAGCACCAGGACGTCTGGCTCACCGCGACGGCTCGCTGAGCCGTGGCTGACGTCGCGGTCGACGGCACGGGTCGGGCCGGGCCGCTCGTCTCCGTCGTCATCCCGGTCTACCGGGTCGAGGAGTACGTCGGGGACTGCATCGCCTCCGTCCTCGGCCAGACGCACCGCGAGCTCGAGGTGCTCGTCGTCGACGACGGCACGCCGGACCGCTCGGTCGAGGTCCTCCTCGACCGAGCGGCGGGCGACCCGCGCGTGAGCGTGACGAGGGTCCGGAACGCTGGCCTGGGCGCGGCCCGCAACACCGGCGCGTCGAAGGCCACGGGAACCTACCTGTGCTTCGTCGACTCTGATGACGTGCTCCCCCCGGACGCGATCGCGACGCTCGTCGCCTCCCTCGAGAAGACGGGCTCGGACGTCGCGCTAGGCAACGTCCACCGCATCGTCGGCGACGAGCAGCCACAGAGCCTGCTGCACCGCCGGTCGCTCACCCGCCACCGGGAGGGTGTGCGTCTTGTCGACGTTCCCGCGCTGGTCAACGCGACGACGTCGTGCAACGGCCTCTTCCGGCGCGCCTTCTGGACGCGGCACGGGCTGTACTTCCCGGTCGGGTCGTACTACGAGGACCTCGCGACGATGGCCAGGGCGCTCACGCTCGCGACAGGGATCGACACGACCGGCACCGTCACGTACCTCTGGCGGGTGCGGGAGGACAACAGCTCGATCTCCCAGCAGCGCACCGACGCCCGTGTGCTCGCGGACCGCCTCACGGCCCTCAGTGCCTGCGAGGCCGTCTACCGCCCGCTGGGCGCGGAGGTCGTCGGCGCGCTGCTCCGCAAGATCCTCACCTTCGACCTCCCGCTCTACCTCACGGCTGCGGCCGAGGGTGGCGAGGAGGTGCGGACGCTCCTGCGCGAGGCGGTCGAGGAGTACTGGTCCCGTGGTGTCCTCGAAGCCACCGACGTCATCGTCGGCATGGGCGTGCGGGACCGCGTGCGCTACCACCTCGTGCGCACCGGGCGGTGGGCAGACCTCCCGGCGGCTGACGCCTGGCTACGCGAGCACGCCGACCTGCTGCCGTGGCGGTTCACGTGGCGCTCGTGGCGCAAGGTCCCCGAGCTGGACGTCCGCGGGGTGCCCGCACTCGCCGGGCTGCCGACGGAGGTCCTCGACGTGCGCCCGAACATGACGCTGCGCGCGACCGCGGAGGCCGCGCACTGGGAGGGAGACGTGCTGGTCGTGACGGGTCGGCTCCGGCTGCGGCACGTCGCCCCGCCCGCGCGGGTGTCCGCTCTCGCCTCGATCGCGCGCGGCGGCGAGTCCGTCGTCGCCCCCGTCTCCGTGGACAGGCCTGCGGCCGACGGTCCCGCTGACGAGCGGCCGTTCACCGCACGGATCCCGCTCGGGCGGGCACAGACCAGCCCTGGCCGTGGCACGTCGACGCTCACCCTCACCGCGATGTCCGCTCCCGTGACCGTGGACCAAGCCGTCCGGTGGGCTCCGGACGTCCCCACCGACACCCTCGGCCCTGCTGAGTCGCGCGACGGCAGCCAGCTCACGGCGGCCCGCCGCCCCCGGGGCGTCGTCAAGGTCAAGGTGACGCGTTCCACGTCCACCGACCACTGACATTTCTCACGGCGCTGCCGATACTTGAAGAGGGACTCCCCCACCCGCCGTCTCTCCCCCGAGGTCGCCTCGATGCCGTCCGACGCCACACCCCGCCGCGCACGTATGCTCGCCCTCGCGCTCGCCGCCGTCCTCTCCGTGACGTCCCTCGCGCCGGCAGCGGCTGCAGGGACGGCGACCACGGGAGTCGCACCGACGTCGCCGATCGCAGTCACGGCCGGCTCGCTACGTTCGGCGGGCCCGCTCGCGGCCGCGAAGAAGGGCACCCGTCCGGTGGTCCGGCTCGTGCCCGGTGATCGTCGGATGTCGCTCGTGTGGCCGAAGGTGCGGGGCGCGAAGAAGTACACCGTGCAGCTGAGCACGTCGAAGTCCTTCACGAAGAAGAAGACGCGGTCGGTCTCCACGAGCCGGACCGAGAAGTCCTTCACCAAGCTCAAGCGCAAGACGACCTACTACGTCCGCGTCCGCGCTTCCAAGGGCGTGACCTCCTCGTGGAGCAAGGTCCGCAAGGCCGTGACGACGACGAGCTCGACCGGGCGCCAGAAGGCCACGGTCACCCCCGCGGGTACCCACAAGGTCAAGGTCTCCTGGCCTGCGCTCTCGCGCGGGACCTCGGTGACGATCGTCGGCTCGTACACGTACGCACAGCTGACGAACCCCAAGAAGAGCTTCACGATCAAGGGCATCCCTCCGACGCGCACGTCGATGACCGTGACGATCCCGGCGTCGTTCCGGACGAAGGTGGGCTCGGGGTCGGGCAACCCGGTGTACATCCGCGTGACGACCCACAACGGGGTGCGCAAGAACCTCGCACCGATCGTCTACTCGTGGGCGTCCCCCGCGAAGCCGACCGGGCCGTCGGCGGCCGCGCTCACGTTCGCGACGTACAACGTCGCCAACCGAGAGGCCACGCAGGGCATCAAGGGCCAGAGCTGGGCCGAGCGACGCGTTCGCGTGGGCAACGCGATCCGCTACGCCAAGGCCGACGTCGTCGCGCTCCAGGAGGCGACGAGCGGGCTCATCCCGGGCACCAAGACGCGCCACTACCAGGACATCGCTGGGCTGCTCCGCAAGGACGGCTACCGGATGGCTCTCAGTGACGCCGTGATCGGCACGACACCGCAGGACGGCGGCACGAAGGGCGCGCACCTCCTCGTCCGCACGGACCGGGTCTCCGTGGTCGATGGTGGCGTCGTGTCCCTGCGGGCGCAGGCACGACGGTTCGCACCGAACGCGTCGTGGACGGTGAAGGACCGGTTCTTCACGTGGGCACTGCTGCGGAACAGGGCGACGGGCGGGGAGTTCTACGCCGTCTCCGTCCACCTCGAGTCCGGCAGCTCCGCGGCGACCCAGAAGGTCCGCCAGGCATCGACCGCTGGCCTGCTTGGCTTCATGGACGCGACGATGGCGAGCGCGAAGAAGCCCTCCCTGCCCCTCGTCGTCCTCGGGGACCTCAACTCGGACGTCGAGCGCTATCCGTCCGGCCCGCAGACGTCGCTCGTGGCCAAGGGCTTCGTCTCGGCGGCAGCGACCTCACGCGCTTCAGGGCTGCGCTGGGGGACGACCAACCTCCAGGAGCAGGACCGCTACCGCGGCTTCCGCACGAAGCCCTACGCGTACACGTACGTCGGCACCCGCATCGACCACATCTTCGTGCGCAACGGCGCGGGTGTGCGCAGCTACACGAACCAGGTGGTGCTCGACAGCGCCGGACGGTTCATCCCGGCGTACGTGGGCTCGGACCACAACCTGCAGAAGGCGGTCGTCCAGCTCCCGCGCTGACGCCCGACGAGGAGGGGGCCCCCCCCCCCCCGCCCGGGGCCCCCCC
>JAFABT010000302.1 GCA_023425905.1 Actinomycetes bacterium
ATGCTGGGGTCGCAGGCCCTTGAGGAGGACGAGGATGCCCCGGCGTCGCAGGTCCGCGACGACTTCCGCGAGCGAGCGAGCGCCCGAGACGTCGAGCACCCGGATGCTCCCGAGGCGCAGGACGACGACGCGGACGTCGGCGACCTGGGCGAGCTCGTCGAGGAACCACCGGGCGTCGGCGAAGAACAGCGCGCCGTCGATGCGGTAGACCGCGATGTGCTCGGCGAGCAGGGCCCGCTCAGTCTCGACGTCGACGAGGTCGTCAGGGGTGCGTTCGCGGTGGAGCCCCGACGCGCGCCCGACGGCGCGCAGCGCGAGGACCGCCGCGACCGCGACGCCGAGCTCGACCGCGACGACGAGGTCGAAGACGATCGTCGCGGCGAGGGTGAGGGTGAGCAGGAGCGCCGCGGACCGCCCCGAGCGGCAGATCGCTCCCGCGGTGCGCACGTCGATCATCCGGGCCGCGGTGACGAGGAGCACGCCTGCGAGTGCTGAGAGCGGGATGCGTCCGACGAGCGGCGCGGCGAGGTAGATGACGCCGGTGAGCGCGACCGCGTGCAGCGCGGACGCGGTGCGCGTCCGCGCTCCCGAGCGGACGTTGACGGCGGTGCGCGCGATTGCGCCGGTCGCGGGCAGGCCGCCGAAGAGGCCCGAGGCGATGTTCGCGGCGCCCTGTCCGACGAGCTCGCGGTTGGGGGCGGTCCGGGGGAGGTCGTCGGCCATGCCGTCGGCGACCCGCGCGGACAGCAGCGACTCGAGGGCCGCGAGCGCCGCGACGGCGAGCGCGGCGGAGAACAGGGCCGAGGTCGCCTCCGGGGTGAGCACCGGCAGGGCGGGCGCGGGCAGCGACGTGGGGATCGCACCGATGCGGTCGACGCCGAGCCCCGTCGCCTCGGCGAGGACGGTCGCGAGGACGACGGCGACGAGGGAGGCGGGCAGCGTCTTGTTGAGGCGGGGGAGCAGGAGCATGACGGCGACGACGAGCGCGGTGATCCCGAGGGCTGGCAACGCGGTGCGCCAGGGGATCGCGCCGAGGGTGCGCAGCGCGACGAGGGCGGCGTTCTCGCCCGTGGGGCGGTCCGGCAGGCGCGACATGTCGAGCGCGAGCGGCACCTGCTGCATCGCGATGATGATGCCGATGCCGACGGTGAACCCTTCGACGACCGGCCACGGGATGTAGGCGACGAGCTGGCCGAGGCCCAGGAGGCCGGCGACGACGACGAGCCCGCCCGCCATGATCGCGACGACGGGCACGGACTCGGGGCCGTAGCGGGCGACGATCGGGACGAGGACGACGGTCATCGCCCCGGTGGGTCCGGAGACCTGGAGGTTTGACCCGCCGAGCACGGCGGCGACGAGTCCCGCGACGACGGCGGTGACGAGACCGGCGGCCGCGCCGACGCCTGAGGTCACGCCGAACCCGAGCGCGAGGGGCAGGGCGACGACCGCGACGGTGAGCCCAGCGATGGCGTCCTTGCGCCAGGAGGTGCGCAGGCCGGCGTAGTCGCTGCGGCGGGGGAGCGTCCGGCGTGCCAGGGTCGCACGGACCTCCGGCCAGTCGATGCGGTCGAGGGCTGAGGAGGTGAGGCTCATGCGCGCGGGTCCTCGTCCGGGAGGGTGTCGTTCGCGAGGTCTGCGAGCTCGTCTCGGGTGCGTGCGAGCGAGTCGTTGAGCGCGGTGCGTGCCGCCGTGAGCATGTCCCCGAAGGAGGGGTGGGCGAGCGTGTAGACGACGGCGTTGCCCTTGCGTCGGGCGGTGACGACGCCTGCGCGCCGCAGGACGGCGAGGTGCTGGGAGAGCTGGGAGGCCTCGGCCCCGGTGTCGGCGAGGATCGAGCTCACGGGGCGCTCGCCGTCGACGAGCATCTCGAGGGTGCGGATCCGCACGGGGTGCCCGAGCGCCTTGAAGAGCTCGGCCTTGCGGGCATAGACGGGGCGGTCGGTCACCGTCGGGACCGTGCGGTGCGGCATCGCTTCTCCTGCGTCATGACTTGATGGGTTCATCAATTCATCATCAGGGTAGGTCATCGTGCACCGTGCCCGCGGCGACCAAGGTCCCGGTCTCGGGGTGCGACGCCACGCCCGGCGCAGGGGCGCGCGGAGCGGATTGACACCCGTGCGATGTCGGCGTCTACTGAGACGATCGAACATGTGTTCGACTTCCTCGGAAGTGAAGGACGCCGTCGCTGCGGGCGAGGCGTCAGCAGCGACGTGCAAGAAGGGAGAGATCAGTGAGGGTCGGGACCGTGGACCGGGCTGCGCTCGCGCGTGAGGCGCTTGCGCGGGCTGAGCAGCGCACCGGTGCGCGCAGCCTCCAGCCAGCTGTCGCCGCCGCCCCTGCGCCGCGACCCCTCGCTGCGCAGTCACCGAGGCCGACCGTCGTGCCACCCCCCGGAGCAGAACCCGGGGCCGGGTCATCCCGCCCTCGCCCCAGGTCCGCAGCGCAGGACCGCGGCATGCTCGACGTCGAGCGGCCCCCCTTACCTGTGCCCGAGGTGCTCGCACCGCTCCTGCCCGACGGGCTGCGGCGCGGGAGTGTCGCGGCCGTGCTCGGCTCGACCTCACTCCTGCTCGCCCTGCTCGCACCCGCTTCGCAGCGCGGGTCGTGGGTCGTCGTCCTCGGGCAGCCGACCTTCGGGGCGCTCGCCGCAGCCGAGGCCGGCCTCACGCTCAGCAGGGTCGGCGTCGTCACCGACCCCGGCGCCGACGCGGCACTCGTCCTCGCCGCGCTGCTCGACGGAGTCGACGTCGTCGTCGTGGGTCCCGCCGTCCGGCTCACCGACGCGGACCGGCACCGAATCGCGGCCCGCGCCCGCGAACGGGGCACGGTCCTCATCCCGACCTCACCGTGGGACGGGGCCAGCACCGTCCTCACCGTGACCGACCGTCGCTGGGCAGGAATCGGGCCCGGAAGCGGTCGGCTCAAGGAGCAGCACCTTGTCGTGGCACGCACCGGGAGAGGCCGCCACGCCGGTGCGGCGGTCGAGCTCACCCTCACCCTGCCGCTCTCGGGATCCGGAGAGGTCGCGACCGCCCCGGCGGCAACAGCCTCCGACGTCCCCACCCAGGGGCGCCGTCTCCACCTGGCCGGGTGAGGCATGACTGACACTCCCACGCGCACCGCGGTGCTGTGGGTCCCCGACTGGCCCGTCGTCGCCGCAGCGCACGCGGACGGGCTCGCCCCCGGCCTGCCCGCGGCGGTGCACGAC
>JAFABT010000336.1 GCA_023425905.1 Actinomycetes bacterium
CACGTCGCCCTCCTCGGGGCCGCGATCCTCACCGCGGTCGACCGTGAGGGCCGTCCCGGCGTCGCCTGGCGCTTCGAGCACTCCCTCGACCAGCACCGGGCGGGCACGAGCCCGTCGTGAGCACCCCGCTCGATACGATGGCCCGGTGACCTCCTCCTCTGCCGCACCCGCTGACGTCTGGGCCGCACCGACGGCCACCGCCCCGCTCGACGCCCTGGTCGAGGTCCCAGGATCCAAGTCGCTCACCAACCGGTTCCTCGTGCTCGCGGCGATCGCCGACGGCCCCGGTCGCCTCCGCGCCCCGCTGAGGTCCCGCGACACCCTCCTCATGGCTGACGCGCTCCGTGCGCTCGGCGTCGCCATCACCGACGACGGCACCGACTGGGTCGTCACTCCGGCCGCTGGCGGCCCGGGCGGCAGCACCGACATCGCGTGCGGCCTCGCCGGCACCGTCATGCGCTTCGTCCCCCCGCTCGCAGCGCTGCGGACCGGTGCGACCCGGTTCGACGGCGACGAGACCGCCCGCGTCCGGCCCATGGGTCCGGTGCTCACCGCGCTGCGCGACCTCGGGGTCGAGGTGCGTGACGAGGGCGAGCCCGGGTTCCTGCCCTTCACCGTGCACGGCACGGGTGAGGTCGAGGGCGGGCGGATCGACGTCGACGCCTCGGCCTCGAGCCAGTTCGTCTCCGCGCTGCTGCTCGCCGCGCCGCGGTTCCGCGCTGGGCTCCACCTGCGCCACATCGGGCCGACTCTGCCGTCGCTGCCGCACATCGAGATGACCGTCGCCGCGCTCCGCGAGGCGGGCGTCGCGGTCGACGACTCCCGCCCGGGCATCTGGGAGGTCGCCCCGGGGGCGGTCGCCGCACGGGACGTGCTCGTCGAGCCGGACCTGTCGAACGCCGCCCCGTTCCTCTGCGCCGCGCTCGTCGCCGGCGGCAGCGTGCGCGTCCCGAACTGGCCGACGTCGTCGACGCAGCCAGGCGCCCTCGTCCCCGGAATCCTCGAGCAGATGGGGGCGACGACGTCCCTCGACGACGGCGTGCTCACCGTGACCGGCCACGGCCTCATCCGCGGGCTCGACCTCGACCTGCACGCCGCAGGCGAGCTCGCGCCGACGATCGCCGCGCTCGCCGCCCTCGGCGACTCCCCGACCCGGCTGCGCGGCATCGCCCACCTGCGCGGCCACGAGACCGACCGGCTCGCGGCGCTGTCGGCGGAGATCACCCGCCTCGGCGGTCAGGCGGAGCAGACGAGCGACGGCCTCGTCATCACGCCCCGTCCGCTGCACGGCGAGGTCGTCCGCACGTACCACGACCACCGCATGGCGACCGCTGGCGCGCTCCTCGGCCTCGCCGTCGAGGGGATCGGGGTCGAAGACGTCGCGACGACGGCGAAGACGCTCCCCGACTTCGTGAACATGTGGGACGGGATGCTCGCTTGATGGCAGGGCGACGCTTCGACGAGCACGAGGTCCGGGTGCGGGCCAACCCGCGCGGCTCGCGACCCCGCACGAAGCAGCGCCCCGAGCATGCCGATGCCGAGACCGGCCTCGTCACGGGCGTCGACCGCGGCCGCTACCGTCTGCTGCTCGGCCTCGACACCCCCGACGAGCGGGAGGCGCTCGCGATGAAGGCCCGCGAGCTGGGCCGCGACCGCGTCGTCCCGGGCGACCGTGTCGGCGTCGTCGGCGACACCTCGGGGCGTGAGGGCTCCCTGTCCCGCATCGTGCGCATCCACGACCGGACGACGATCCTGCGGCGCACCGCGGACGACGACGACCCGGTCGAGCGCGTCATCGTCGCCAACGCCCACCAGCTCGTCGTCGTCACGGCCCTCGCCGACCCTGAGCCGCGCACCGGGATGATCGACCGCTGCGTCGCCGCCGGGTACGACGCCGGGATGGACGTCCTGCTCGCGCTCACGAAGTCCGACCTCGCCGACCCCTCGCCGCTCCGCGACCTCTACGAGCCGATCGGGGTGCGCGTCGTCGTCACCGGGCAGACGGCGGGGCTCGACCTCCACGGGCTCGCGACGGTGCGCGAAGCCCTCGCTGGTCGCAGCTCGGTGTTCGTCGGCCACTCCGGCGTCGGCAAGTCGACCCTCGTCAACGCCCTCGTCCCGGACGCCCGCCGGGCGATCGGCCGGGTCAACGAGGTGACCGGGCGGGGTCGTCACACGTCGTCCTCGGCGATCGCGCTGCGGCTGCCGGCCGCCGACGGCCTCGCCGCGGGCTGGGTCATCGACACCCCCGGGGTGCGGTCCTTCGGGCTCGCCCACGTCGAGCCCGAGAATCTGCTGCCCGCCTTCGCCGATCTCGCCGACGTCGCCCTCGCGTGCCCCCGCGGGTGCATCCACACCGCGGACGCTCCCGACTGCGCGCTCGACGAGTGGGTGCGCGACGAGTGGTCCGCCCGCCCCGGCACGGCGGCCGACCGCGTGGACGGGCTCGACGAGGTGCCGCTCGACGTCCGCGCCCAGCGAGTGGACTCCTTCCGGCGGCTGCTCGCGAGCCGGACCACGCCCGCCTGAGCCTGCGGCCTGCCGATACGCTGCGGGGCATGAGCCTGCGCACCGGGTACGACGACGACCTCCGCCTCGCCCACGTCATCGCGGACCAGGTGGACGCGCACACGATGTCCCGGTTCAAGGCGCTCGACCTGCGGGTCGAGACCAAGCCCGACCTCACGCCCGTCTCGGACGCCGACCGCGCCGCGGAGGAGATCATCCGCTCGCAGTTGAGCAGGACCCGTTCGCGCGATGCCGTGCACGGCGAGGAGATGCCCGACACCGGCTCGGGCCCACGCCGGTGGGTGGTCGACCCGATCGACGGGACGAAGAACTTCGTCCGCGGCGTCCCCGTGTGGGCCACGCTCATCGCGCTGCTCGACGGCGACGAGGTCGTGCTCGGACTCGTGTCCGCCCCCGCGCTCGGCCGACGCTGGTGGGCCGCGCAGGGATCGGGGGCCTGGAGCGGACGGTCGCTGTCGCAGGCGACGCGGCTCCGCGTCTCCGACGTCAGCCGCCTCGAGGACGCGTCGTTGTCGTACTCGAGCCTGTCCGGCTGGGAGGAGCAGGGCAGGCTCGACGGATTCCTCGGCCTCACGCGGTCGGTGTGGCGCACACGCGCCTACGGCGACTTCTGGTCGCACGTCCTCGTCGCTGAGGGTGCGGTCGACCTGTCCACCGAACCCGAGCTCGCACTGCACGACATGGCCGCGCTCGTCCCCATCGTCACGGAGGCGGGCGGGCGCTTCACGTCGCTCGACGGCGTCCCGGGACCGTTCGGCGGCTCCGCCCTCGTGAGCAACGGTCGCCTGCACGACGCCGCGCTCGGCATGCTGCACGCCCGGACGTGAGACCGCGTCGCGGGCACGGTCGCTGACGCCCCTTCGCGAGGCAGTGCCGGTCAGGGACGAGGGATGCGGGCGAGCTCGGTCGCGTCGTACCAGAGCAGGTCGCGCTCCGCGAGCCTCTCGAAGGCCTCGTCGTCGCCGTCGAGCGCGGCGCGCACGTCTGCTGCGGCCTCGACCTCGTCGACGTGCGCGCACGCGAGCTCCGCCCACGTCACGGAGACGAGAAGCTCGACGGCTGAGGGCGCGACGTCGTCCCCCGCACCCGGGGCGACCGGACCGACGGCGTCGGGCTCGACGTCGACCGCGAGCACGAGCCGGAGCGTGGGCGAGTCCGGCTCGCCTGCGAGCCGCACGAGGGAGTCGTCCGCCGCTGCGAGCTGCGCGGCGTACTCCCAGGTCTCCTCGTCCTCGTCGGGCAGGGCGTCCCGGAGCGCGGGCG
>JAFABT010000095.1 GCA_023425905.1 Actinomycetes bacterium
TGCTCACCCCGTGGGGGGTCACGGGGTGAGCACGTCCCGACGAGCGGGTGGAACCCGGACCCGGCGTTCGTCGGTCACGCCGGGTCCGGGGGCAGGGTGCGGCCTCAGGCCGTGCGCGTGAGCCGGACCGCCCAGGCCTCGGGGCCCTCGGCGACGTAGGCGCGCGAGAACGCGCCGGGCTCACGCGTCTCGAGCTGCGCGAGCAGCGGGAGCGGGTCGTGGGGGGCGACGAGGACGAGCGACTCTCCGGCTCCGACAGACGCGAGCGCCCCGAACACCGCGCCGTGACGGACCGCGTGGGGGATCGAGCGCACGTCGAGGACGACGTCCTCCTTGGCCGCGCCGCCACCGCAGCCACAGCTGCCGCCGCCACCGCCGCCGCAGCCGCCCGTGGACTGGGCCGCCACCGCCTCGGAGTCGGGTGCTTCGGAGAGGATCTCGATGGGCTCGGGCACGGTAGCTCCTTGAGGACGACGATGCTCGACGCGTGGGTGGACCCAACGCGTCAGCGCGATTCCTCATTGTTTGACACGCGGTCCGCCGTATCAAAGGACGTTGGTCCCACGGCGCGCAGCGCGGCTCGTCCGTACTGTCAGGGGGTGCAGACGACCGTGCGACCCGGGCCAGGCCGTGCCGTCCACACCCGGACCCCCCTCCGGCTCGCCTTCCTTCTCCCCGGGGGCGTCGCGCTCCTCGCCGGTCTCGACGCCGCGCTCACGCTCCTCGGCCTTCCCGCACCGGTGGACTCGCTGCGGCTCGCAGAGGCGCACGGGCTGCTCATGGTGCTCGGCTTCGTCGGCACGGTCGTCGCCCTCGAACGAGCGGTCGCGCTCGGTCGCGCGGTCGGCTACGCCGTCCCTGCGGCCCTCGGCCTTGGCGCGGTGACGACGGTGCTGCCTCTTCCCGACGTGGTGGGCCGGGCGCTCTTCGTGCTGGGCACGGTGGGGCTGTGCGCGCTCTATCGCGTGCTGTGGACGCGGCAGCCAGCACTCGCCGTCGCCGTCGAGGCGTTGGGCGCAGGCCTCGCGCTCGGTGCGGCCATCCTCTGGGCGGCGGGCGTCGACGTGCCGTATCTCGCCCCGTGGCTCGCCGTCTTCCTCGTGCTCACGATCGCGGGGGAGCGCCTCGAGCTGGCCCGCGTCGGGATGCTCCGCGGTCGGGTCGAACTCACCGTCGTCGCGCTCGGCCTCACGCTCGCCGCTTCGGTCGTGCTCGCGCTCGTCGCCCCGCGGGCGGGGTACCCCGCGCTCGGTGCGACCCTGCTCGCGCTCGTCGTCGTCCTCGCGCGGCACGACGTCGCGCGTCGCACGGTGCGAGCCACCGGGCTGCCGCGCTACATGGCGGCGTGCCTGCTCGCGGGCTACGCGTGGCTCGCCGTGGCGGGGGCGATCTGGCTCGTCGGCGGTCCGATCTACTCGGGCCGGGGGTACGACGCCGTGCTGCACGCGGTGTTCCTCGGCTTCGTCATCACGATGATCATGGCGCACGCCCCGGTCATCCTCCCCGCGGTGCTGCGCCGACCGTTGCCGTACCACCCCGTGATGTACGGGCCCTTCGCCCTGCTCCAGCTCTCGCTCGCCGTCCGGCTGCTCGTCGGAGACGGCTATGACGTGCCGGCCGTCGTCCAGGTCGCCGGAGTCGTCAACATCGTCGCGCTGCTCGCCTTCGTCGGCGTCGTGGTCGTGAGCGTCGTCCGCGGGGAGCGCCGCGCATGACCCTCCCCGTCGGATCGCCTCCCGCCCGCCGCGCCCCTGGTGCTCGGGGCAGTCGAGGGCTGCGGCTCAACCTCCTCGTCCTCGGGTGGCTCGTCGCAGAGGCCGTCGTCGTCGTGGCCCATCGTGACCTTCCCGAGGCGTCGTGGCTGCTCGTCCACGTGCTGCTGCTCGGCGCGGTGAGCTCCGCCATCCTCGTGTGGTCGCAGCACTTCGCGGACACCCTGCTGCGGCGGCCCGCACCGGGCGGGACGCGGGCTCACACCGCTCGTCTCGCCGTGCACGGCGTCGGAGCGCTCTGTGTGGGAGGGGGGATGGTCGCGGGTCGCACGACGGGCCTCGCCACGGCGCTGCTTCTCGTCGGAGCCGCACTCGTCGTCGCGGCGGCTCTCTGGCAGGCCGCGTCGATCGCCGCCCAGATGCGCGCGGCGCTCGCCGCCCGCTTCGCGCACCTCGCGCGGTACTACGTCGTCGCGGGGCTCTTCTTGCCCGCCGGCGTCGCGTGCGGAGTGCTCATGGCGCGCTCGGCCGACGGTTCGACGGCGTATGCGCGGCTCTACGTCGCGCACGTCGTCGCGAACGTTCTCGGGTGGATCGGCATCACCGTGACGGGCACGCTCCTCGTCCTGTGGCCGACGGTCCTCCACGCCCGGATCCGCGATGACCGCGCTGGCGCGAGGGCGTTGCCGCTCCTCGCCGGAGGTCTCCTCGTCGTCGGCCTGGCCGCAGCCGTCAGCTGGCGGCCGCTCGTCGGGCTCGGCGCCGCCGTCTACCTCGCGGGGCTCGGCACGGTGCTGCGCGAGCTCGTCCGACAGGCCCGGACGGCGCCTCCCGTCACCTACGCCGGGTGGGCAGTGGGGGCGTCCGCCGTGTGGTTCGCGGGGGCCGTGGCCGCCCTCGGCGTGCTCGTGTCGATCGCTCCGGACTGGGCGACCGCGCAGGAGCGTGCCGCCTTCCTCGTGGGGCCCTTCGCCGTTGGCCTCGCCGCGCAGGTCCTCGTCGGGTCGATGTCGTACCTCCTGCCCGTCGTCCTCGGCGGCGGTCCTGCGGCGACCAAGGCCGCCGCAGCCGAGCTCGACCGTGGCGGGCCGCTGCGCGTCGTCGTCGTCAACGGTGGGCTCGCGCTCTTCCTGCTTCCGCTGCCGTCGACCGTCGCCGTGACGGTGAGCCTCGCCGTGTTCCTCGCCCTCGGCATGTTCGGTGTGCTGGCCGCGCGAGCGGTGCGGGCGTCGCGTCGCGCCGCGGGCACGCGC
>JAFABT010000120.1 GCA_023425905.1 Actinomycetes bacterium
GCGCGTGCACGCGACACGGCCTCGTGCACGTCAGCAGGCTCGGAGACCGGGACCGTGGCCAGGTGCAGGCCCGTCGCGGGCGCGACGACGTCTGTGGTCTGTCCGGCGGCGGCGACGACCCGCGCGAGCAACGACCCGACGAGGACGTCGTCGAGCTGATCGCGGGCCGCTCTGCCCGCGCTCACTGCGGCTGGTAGGGCGAGACGACGACCTCGACCCGCTGGAACTCCTTGAGGTCGGAGTAGCCGGTCGTCGCCATCGCGCGGCGCAGCGCGCCGATGAGGTTGAGCGTGCCGTCAGCCGTGCGTCCCGGGCCGAAGAGGATCTGCTCGAGCGAGCCCGCCGTGCCGACCTTCACGCGCTCGCCACGGGGGAGCTTGGCGTGGTGCGCCTCCGGGCCCCAGTGGTGACCCAGGCCGGGGGCCTCCTCGGCGCGCGCGAGAGCCGCTCCGAGCATGACGGCGTCCGCGCCGCACGCGACGGCCTTGACGAGGTCGCCTGACCGTCCCACACCACCGTCGGCGATGACGTGGACGTACCGGCCGCCAGACTCGTCGAGGTAGTCGCGCCGGGCTGCGGCCACGTCCGCGACTGCGGTCGCCATGGGGGCGTGGATGCCGAGGGACGTGCGCGTCGTGTGGGCGGCGCCGCCGCCGAAGCCGACGAGCACGCCAGCCGCACCGGTCCGCATGAGGTGGAGCGCAGCCGTGTACGTCGAGGCTCCGCCGACGATGACGGGCACGTCGAGCTCGTAGATGAAGCGCTTGAGGTTGAGCGGCTCTGCGTGGCTCGAGACGTGCTCGGCGGAGACCGTCGTGCCACGGATGACGAAGAGGTCGACCCCGGCGTCGACGACGGTGCGCCACAGCTCCTGGGTGCGCTGCGGCGAGAGCGCGCCGGCGACGGTGACGCCCGCCTCCCGCACCTCACGGAGCCGCTCGACGATGAGCTCGGACTTGATCGGCGCGCTGTAGAGCTCCTGCATACGGGCCGTCGCGACGTCGGCGTCGAGGCCGGCGATCTCCGTGAGCAGCGGGGCCGGGTCCTCGTAACGGGTCCACAGGCCCTCGAGGTCGAGGACTCCGAGGCCGCCGAGCCGACCGAGCGCGATCGCGGTGGCGGGGCTCATCACGGAGTCCATCGGCGCCGCGAGCACGGGAAGGTCGAAGTGGTAGGCGTCGATCTGCCAGCCGACCGACACCTCCTCCGGGTCGCGCGTGCGCCGGGACGGCACGACGGCGATGTCGTCGAAGGAGAAGGCGCGCCGTCCACGCTTGCCTCGGCCGATCTCGATCTCGTTGCTCACGGCGCCAAGGTTACCCGTCGCGACTGACACGGCGTGGCAGCGCATCGCGTTGTCGGTCCCTGCTGGCACAGTGAGCGGCACGGGGCGCCACTACGGCGAGGCCCACCCTCGGAGGACGGGAGCGACGATGAGCTGGTCGAGCGGACCGCTGCTCGGGTTCGACACGGAGACGACGGGAGTCGACCCTGAGAACGATCGTCTGGTGACCGCGGCGCTCGTTCTGCGGGCCGACGGTCGCACGACGGCGCGCAGCTGGCTCGTCGACCCCGGCGTCGAGATCCCGGCGGGGGCGAGCGCGGTGCACGGCATCACGACGGCGCACGCACGGACGCACGGACGCCCTCCTGCCGAGGCGCTCGAGGAGATCGCGGAGGAGATCGCGCGCGCGGTCGTCGCGGGCATACCCGTCGTCGCCTTCAACGCGCCGTTCGACCTCACGCTGCTCGATCGCGAGCTGCGTCGCAACGGGCTGCGGCCGCTCACCGAGCGTCTCGCAGGTGCACCTCGGGACGGCGTCGAGGGCGCGGCGGACCGCCCCCCTGTGCTCGACTTCCCCGTGATCGACCCCCTCGTGCTCGACCGCGCCGTCGACCGCTACCGGCGCGGTAAGCGCACGCTCGGCGTGCTGTGCGAGCTCTACCGCCTCGACACCGACCCTGCGACGCTGCACACGGCTGCGGCCGACGTCGTCGCGACGCTCGACGTCCTCGCTGCGATCGCGGCCCGCTATCCCGAGGTCGCCTCACGCACGCTCGCGGAGCTCCACGCCTTCCAGGTGGTCGCCCATCGCGCGTGGGCCGAGGGGTTCAACGCGTGGCGCACCTCACGCGGCCACACCGGCCCGGGCGCGGACACGAGCTGGCCGGTCAAGGTGTTCGCCACCACCGTTCCCTGCACCCCGGACGCCCTCGAAGTCGCCGCGCCCGCCCGACCCGACCGTGCCGAGGCGCTCGCCCCGGCCTGATCTGGCCCGGTCCCGTCAGCGGCCCGTGTAGTTCGGCGCCTCGATCGTCATCTGCACGTCGTGCGGGTGGGACTCCTTGAGGCCAGCAGCGGTGATCTGGACGAACCGCCCCTTCGCCTTGAGCTCGTCGATCGTGTGCCCGCCGACGTAGAACATCGACTGGTGCAGCCCGCCCACGAGCTGGTGCGCGACGGCGCGGAGCGGCCCGCGGAACGGCACCTGACCCTCGATGCCCTCGGGCACGATCTTGTCGTCGCTCGACACATCCGCCTGGAAGTAGCGGTCCTTGGAGTAGGACACCCGGCCCCGCGAGGCCATCGCGCCGAGCGACCCCATCCCGCGGTACGTCTTGTACTGCTTGCCGGCCACGTAGACGAGCTCGCCCGGCGACTCCTCGCAGCCCGCGAGCAGACCTCCGAGCATGACCGAGTCGGCGCCCGCGACGAGCGCCTTCGCAATGTCGCCGGAGTACTGCAGGCCGCCGTCCCCGATGACGGGCACCCCGGCCGGCCGGCATGCGAGCGACGCCTCGTAGATCGCGGTGACCTGCGGCACCCCGACGCCGGCGACGACGCGCGTCGTGCAGATGGAGCCCGGGCCGACGCCGACCTTGACGGCGTCGACACCCGCGTCGACGAGCGCCTGCGCCCCGGCGCGGGTCGCGACGTTGCCGCCGATGACCTGGACGTGACGCATCCCCGGGTCCTTCTTGATGCGCGCGACCATCTCGAGCAGCAGCCGGGCGTGGCCGTTCGCGGTGTCCGCGACGAGGACGTCGACTCCCGCCTCGACGAGCGCCGTGGCCCGCTCCCACGCGTCGCCGAAGAACCCGATGGCCGCGCCCACGCGCAGCCGGCCCTCGTCGTCCTTGGTCGCGAGCGGGTACTGCTCGGTCTTGACGAAGTCCTTGACGGTGATGAGCCCCGTGAGCCGGCCGTCCGAGTCGACGAGAGGGAGCTTCTCGACCTTGTGCTTCGCGAGGAGCGCGGCGGCGTCGTCGGTCGAGATCCCCACGGGCGCGGTGACGAGGGGCATCCGCGTCATGACCTCGTGGACCTTGAGCCGCGGGAAGTCCACGGCGTCGACGAAGCGAAGGTCGCGGTTCGTGATGATGCCGAGCAGCCGGCGGTCGGTGTCGACGACGGGGAGCCCGGAGACGCGGTACTGGCCGCACAGCTCGTCGAGCTCGGCGAGGGTCGCGTCGGGCCCGACGGTCACCGGGTCGGAGACCATGCCGGACTCGGACCGCTTCACGCGGTCGACGTTGTGGGCCTGGTCGGCGATCGAGAGGTTGCGGTGGATGACGCCGAGGCCGCCGTAGCGGGCCATCGCGATGGCCATGCGCGACTCGGTCACCGTGTCCATCGCCGCGGAGACGAGCGGGATCGCGATGTGGATGTCGCGGGTGAGGCGCGTGGTCGTGTCGACCTCGCTCGGGATGACGTCGGTCTCGCCGGGGAGCAGCAAGACGTCGTCGTAGGTCAGACCGATCTGACCGAAGGGGTTGTGCACGGACTGGGGTTCAGGGGCGCCACGGTCGACCATCCGCCCATGGTACGGGCCGCCGGTCCCGCCGATGGATGACGTCCGTCACGACCTTCAGGAGCTCAGGTGATGAGCCCTGACCGCAGGCCGATGGCGACGGCCTGTGCGCGGTCGCTCGCCCCGAGCTTGCGGAACAGGCGCTGCGCGTGGGTCTTCACGGTGTCTTCCGAGACGAAGAGGTCGGAGCCGATCTGGCCGTTCGAGCGCCCGTTGCTCATGCCCACGAGCACCTCGTACTCGCGTCGCGTGAGCTCAACACCTTCGACGATCTTGCGTGGGAACGCCGACGGCATGGCTCCGGCCGGGGGCGCGACGACTGTCGGCGCCATCCCGGGGGCCGCTGTCCCCCCGTGCCGGGGTCCGGGCGGGTCGGTCTGGGCTGACAGCCCTGCGGCCGCGCCGCTCGTGGAGGCCGCCGCTGCGGTCCGCGGCATCGGAACGCCTGCAGCCGGTGCGTCCGTGGCGCGGGGGGCGCTCGGGATGGTGGGGGCGGCGAGGACGTGCGCGGCGACGGCAGCGAGGTCGGCGGTGCTCGCGTCGGTGGCGATGTACCCGCGTGCGCCTGCCGTGATGGCTCGGTCGAGTGCGACCTCGTCGCCGGGTCCCGCGAGGATGATGACGACCGTCTGCGGCGAGGCCGTCACGACCCTGCGGACGGACTCGGCGAGCCCGCCTCCTGCGAGGTGGGCGTCGAGCAGGACGATCGAGGGCGTGCTCCGGCCGACGAGCCGGACGAGCTCATCGGCTCCGGCGACGGTGCTCACGGGGGCGAGCGAGGGGACGTGGGCCGCAGCCTGGGCGAGGCGGTCCCGCACGTCCGGCGAGGTGTGGCACAGGACGACTCCGGGCACGGTCCGCTCCTTTCTCGACTGGGCGCGACCACACTGCCGACACCACGGCGCACCAACCGCGCCGTTACTGCCTTATCGGCCCTCGCCGCGGTGATGTCGCGTGCAGGGGCGGGTGAAAGAACTGCCCCTTCCGGTCGTTCCGGGCGTCCGCGACGACGCGGTCACGCTCCCATGGCGGTCACTCGGCCGCGACCGCAAGCACCTCGTGCACGAGGCCGGAGAAGCTCCGCACCCGGTGGACCGAGCGGACGACGGGAAGCTGCTCGGCGGCGAGGGCGTCACGGACGTGGACGAAGACTGGGCGCTCGGCGTCGGCGTCGACGAGCTCGCGGACGACCGCAAGGTCCGGCGCGCGCTGCTCGGCGACGAGGACGACGGCGACGGGCTTGGTCATGACGCACAGCTCGAGGACGTGGCGGGGTCGCATGGGGCCGGTGACGATGCGGGCGTCGACGCCGCGGTCGGTGAGGGCGGCGGCGAGGACGTGGAGCGAGCAAGGTCGCGGCTCGCCCGGCGCCGTGAGGAGCAGGACGATCGGCCGCTCCCCCGCGAGCTCGGTGGCGGGTGCGGGTCGGGTCCGGATCGCGGTGAGGACCGCGGCCGTGAGGACGAGCTCCGGCGCCTCGCCCGGCCGGGCGAGCACGGTGCGGGCGCCCAGGTCGACGAAGGCGGGCGCGACGAGCTGTTCCCACCATCGGACGACGTCGCGGACGCCGCTTCCCTGGAGGAGCGCTCGGCAGGTCACCTCGTCGTGCCGGAGGGCAGCCTCGACGACGTCGAGCGCGGTCGCGGGGCGGGTGCGGGCCGGCTGCGCGACGG
>JAFABT010000122.1 GCA_023425905.1 Actinomycetes bacterium
TCGATCGCGTCGAGGTGGACGGGGTCGGTGCCGTTGCGTGCGGGGCTCATGCGCGGGCTCGCAGGGCGTCGGCGAGGGCGTCGAGGGCCGCGCACAGCTCGTCGGGCTCGAGGCACAGCGGGGGAGCGAGCCGCAGCGTCTGACCGTGGGTGTCCTTGACGAGGATGCCGCGGGCCATGAGGTCGACGCTCAGTTCGCGGCCGGTGCCGAGGTGCGCGGGGACGTCGATCCCGGCCCAGAGGCCGACGCCGCGGTGCGCGTCGAGCAGGCCGTCGGCGGTGAGCTCCTCGAGGCGGTCGTGGAGCGTGGGCCCGATCTCGCGGGCGCGGGCGGTGTAGGTGCCCTCGTCGACGAGGTCGAGCACGGCGAGACCCACGGCGCAGGCGAGGGGGTTGCCGCCGAAGGTCGAGCCGTGGCTGCCGGGCTGCAGCAGCCCGAGGACGTCGGCGCGTCCGGCGACCGCGGAGACGGGCAGCAGGCCGCCGCCGAGGGCCTTGCCGAGGGTGACGAGGTCGGGGTGGACGTCCCACAGGTCGACGGCGAGCGTCGTGCCGGTGCGGCCGAGGCCGGACTGGATCTCGTCGGCGATGAGGAGGACGTCGGCGTCGGCCGTGAGGCGGCGCACGGCGGGCCAGTAGTCGCCGGGCGGGACGATGACGCCGGACTCGCCCTGGACGGGTTCGAGGAGGACGGCGACGGTCGTGGCGTCGATCGCGTCGGCGAGCGCCGTGGCGTCTCCGTAGGGGACGACGCGGAAGCCGGGCGTGAAGGGCCCGAAGCCGGCCCGGGCCTCGTCGTCGTCGGAGAAGGAGACGATCGTCGTCGTGCGCCCGTGGAAGTTGCCTGCGGCGACGACGACGGTCGCGGCGTCGGCGGGGACGCCCTTGACCTCGTAGCCCCAGCGTCGGGCGGCCTTGACGGCGGTCTCGACGGCCTCGGCGCCCGTGTTCATCGGGAGCACCATCTGCTGCCGGACGGTCTGGGCGAGGCGGGCCGCGAAGGGCTCGAGCAGCTCGTGGCTGAAGGCGCGGGAGGTGAGGGTGAGCCGGTCGAGCTGGGCGTGCGCGGCGGCGAGGAGCGCCGGGTGGCCGTGGCCGAAGTTGAGCGCGGAGTAGCCGGCGAGGAGGTCGAGGTAGGCCCGGCCTGCGTCGTCACGCACCCACGCGCCGCTGCCGGAGACCAGCGTGACGGGCAGGGGTGCGTAGTTGGGCGCGAGCGCGCTCGTGACGGAGGCCGGGCCGGGGGTCACGGGGCGGACCGGATCTCGAGGGTGCAGCACTTCGCGCCGCCGCCGCCGAGGAGCAGCTCGGAGGTGTCGACGGGCGTCGGCAGGTAGCCGCGCTCGCGCAGCTGGGCGGCGAGGTCGATCGCGCCGGGGGCGACGACGACGTTGAGCCCGTCGGAGACGGCGTTGAGGCCGAGGGCGGCCGCGTCACGGTCGGAGGCGTGGATCGCGTCGGGGTAGCGCTCGGCGAGGACGGCCTGGGAGGCGGGGGAGAAGGCGGGCGGGTAGTAGGCGATCTGGGGGTCCGACGGGTCGGAGGACAGCACGGCGAGCGCGGTGTCGAGGTGGTAGTAGCGGGCGTCGACGAGCTCGAGGCCGATGACCTCGTGGCCCGTGACATGGGCGAGCTCGGCGTGCGCGGCGCGGTCGGTGCGGAAGCCGGTGCCCGCGAGGATGACGCCGCCAGCGACGAGCATGTCGCCCTCGCCCTCGTTGATCTGCTCGGCCGTGTGGGTGACGAAGCCGCGGTCGGCGAACCACTTCTCGTAGGCAGGGCCCTCGGGGCCGCGCTCGGGGTAGCGGAACTTGGCCGAGTAGACGATGCCGTCGACGACGGTTGCGCCGTTGGCGGCGTAGACCATGTCCGGCAGGCCGTCGATGGGGTCGATCGTCTCGACGGTGTGGCCCCAGGAGAGGTAGAGGTCACGGAGGGTGCGCCACTGCTCGACTGCGCGGGCGGTGTCGGTGAAGCGCTGAGCGTCCATCCACGGGTTGATCTCGTAGGCCACCGTGTAGAAGGTCGGCTCGCACATGAGGTAGCGCCGGGGTGTGGCGCCGGGGGCTGTGTTCGACATGAGTGTGATGGTATCCCGGCGTCTGGGTGACGTGATGAAGGCCACGTCGGGGGCTAGCGCGGCTGTTTGTTGCGTGACAGCGGTTGTGGACGGCGATTCGCTGCAGCAGGGCGTGGGCCACTGCTCCGGTTGGTGCCGCGACCGGCCGTGCGGGTGTCACCCGGCCGCGTGAACAGCACCTGTGCGGCTGCGCCGCGGTGCGACGAACGATTGCGCGACCGGTAGCGTCAAGGCATGGAGACTCGAAAGCTCGGCCGTACCGGCCGCGACGTGAGCGTCATCGGACTGGGCTGCTGGCAGCTCGGCGCGGACTGGGGCGAGGTGAGCGACGACGCCGCCTCGGAGGTCCTCACCTCCGCGCTCGACGCCGGCGTCACCTTCCTCGACACCGCTGACGTCTACGGCGACGGCCGGTCGGAGCAGTTCATCGGACGGCTCCTCGCCGGCCTGTCGCCCGAGCAGCGCGCCGGCCTCACGGTCGCGACGAAGATGGGCCGCCGCGCCGACCCGCACGTCGCGGAGGCGTACACCCTGGACGCGTTCCGGGCGTGGACGGACCGGTCGCGGGAGAACCTGGGCGTCGACACGCTCGACCTCGTCCAGCTGCACTGCCCGCCGACGGCGCTGCTCGGCCGAGCGGACACGTACGACGCGCTCGACACGCTCGTCGAGGAGGGGCGCATCGCCGCGTACGGCGTCTCGGTCGAGAAGGTCGACGAGGCCCTCATGGCGATCAACCACCCGAACGTCGCGACGATCCAGATCATCGTCAACATCTTCCGTCGCCGCCCGCTGCTCGAGGTGCTGCCCGTGGCCGCGGTCAACGGCGTCGGCATCATCGCGCGGGTGCCGCTCGCGTCCGGGCTGCTCTCGGGCCGCTACACGGAGACGACGGAGTTCGCGCCGAACGACCACCGCAGCTTCAACCGTCGGGGCGAGGCCTTCGACGTCGGCGAGACCTTCGCGGGCGTGCCGTACGAGGTCGGCGTCGCGGCGGCGCGCAAGGTCGCGGCTCTCACGCCCGAGGGCATGACGACCGCGCAGATGGCGTTGCGCTGGCTCATCGACACCCACGGCGTCTCGACCGTCATCCCCGGGGCCCGTACCCCGGAGCAGGCCCGCGCGAACGCCGCCGCGGCGAGCTTCCCCGCGCTCAGCACGGAGATCCTCGTCGAGCTCGAGAAGATCTACGAGGACGACATCGAGCTGCACCTCGGCGACCGCTGGTAGGTCGCGCGCAGCGCAGGACGGGCCGGGTCCCCCTCGGGGGCCCGGCCCGTGCTGCGCCCGGGGTCAGCCGGGTGGGGCGCGCTCAGGCGGGTGCGGCGGGGCCTGCGGGCTCGGCCGTCGTGCTCGCGGTGATCGACTGCGGGGCGGAGGTCGAGTCGAGCTCGAGGACGCGGTCGACGAAGCGCTCGGGCACGGCGCCGTAGGCCTTGCGCGAGCTCGAGATGACCGTCTTGCCGAGGGCCCGGGCGCCGAGGACGCCGACGGCGGCACCGACGCCGAAGGGCAGGACGCGTCCGAGGGCGAGCGCGCCGTGCCGGCGGAGGCGGTTGCCGATGAGGCGCTTGGTGAGGACGCTGTTGACCTTGCGGATCGTCGTCGTGGGCATGCGGGTGAGCAGCACCTTGGCCCAGGCGCCCGAGGAGCCGACCGTGAACTCGCTCACGGCCTTCGCGCCGTCCTCGCCCAGGACGGTCGCAAGGAGGAGGGCGCGGCGGCGGGCGAGGTCGTCGGTCTCGATGCCGTGCACCTCCGCGACTGCGAGGGCGTAGGCGGCCGAAGCGCCGAAGAACGTCGCGACGTCGGCCGACGTGAGCGCGAGCGCGACGCCGGTGCCGACTGCCGGGGCTGCGGCGGCTGCTCCGACTGCGCCGCCCGTCGTCTGGATCGTCATGAGGTATTCGCGTTCGAGCAGGCGGAGCACCTGCGCCGGGGTCATCTCAGGGTTGCGGGCGCGGACGGCGGCGACGTGCTTGCGGATCGCGGCGGTGGGGATCGCGACGGCCTTCTCGATCGCGGCGTCGACGATCTCGACGGGCGAGGCGAAGCGCGCAAGTCCGCGGCCGCGAGGGCTCTCGGGGGGCAGGCTCTCGG
>JAFABT010000125.1 GCA_023425905.1 Actinomycetes bacterium
CGTCGGGGTCGGCGTCGGACCGTCGGTCGAGACCGCCGGGTAGGCGTTCGCGACGAGCTGGGCGAACTGCGCCTCGAACCACTTGCCGGAGACCGGGGCGTCAGGAAGTGCACCGGTCAGGGCGCCACCGAGCTTCGGGGCGCTGTAGGTCGGGTCGCACATGCGGTCGAAACCCTTGCCCTCGTCGTTCGGGATCTCCTTGGAGGACCCGTCCGACTCGCCCGGAGGCTTGATCCAGACGAACGCGTCCAGGTGGGAGTCGGGGTAGCCCGAGGGCGTGGCCTGCGGACGCTCGCCGAGGCCCGCGCCAGCCGGGTTGCACCACGCACCGCGGTGCGTGCGGCGGTCGACCCGGGACTCGTTGACGTACGTGTTGAGGTTCGTGCTCGTCGAGACCGCGGTCGGACGGTTCGGGCCGCCCCAGCCGTTGCGGCTCGTGTCGATGAGCATGCCGACGCTCGACGGGAAGCCCTCGGCGACGAGGAGGCGGTGGAGCTGTGCCGTCCAGTCGATCTCGTCGAAGTCAGGGTTCCACTCGTAGTAGCTCGCCGACCGGACGGGGTTGCCGCCGACCTGGAGCGTCGGGCTCGTGAGGAACGGCTCGACGAGCGGGGTCGAGTTCGCCGTGTTGGTGACGAACCCGTCGACCGACGCGAAGCCGGCCTTCGTCGACTTGGCGACGTCAGCGAAGAGCTTGGCGGTCGGGCCCGAGTTCGAGTCCCAGCCGAGCCAGCCCGAGTGCGCCGCGTCGATGTACGTGTAGACGTTCGGAATCGCGTGCAGCTTGTCGAGCGCGTACTTCACGCCCTCCTTGTAGTACGGCGCCGACTTCTGGCACGCGGACTCGGAGATGTTCGTCACGAGGTTCGGCAGCGAGTCCGGCTCGATCGTCGCCGCGATCCTGATGTCCTCGTACTCGGGGTTGTCGAGCAGGTCCGCGATCGGGTCGATGTAGAGGCTCTTGTAGTGCGCGAGCCCGGCGTCGGTGGCGGGCAGCTCGCCGTTGGACGCGAGAGCGAAGCAGTCACGTCCCGGCAGGTTGTAGATGACGAGGTTGAGCACGAGGGGGACCCCGGGCTGCTTCTGGGCGACCGCGGCGTCGAGGTGGAACTTGAGGCCGGGGCCGTCGACGTTGCCGGCGATGGCGCTCGTGCGGTCCATCCAGACGGCAGTCGGCTCGTTCGAGATCGCGAGCATCTTCGCCGCGAGCGTCGAGTCCGAGGCCCGGCCGGCGGCGGCCTGGACGTTCTCGGACCAGTACTGGTTCACGTACTGCGTGGCGCCTGCGTACGGGTTGTCGACGTGCGCCGGGGCGGCTTGCGCCCCGGTCGACGCGAATGTCGCCATCGCGGCGACGAGCACGCCCGCCGAGGCGATGGAGACGACGGTCTGTGACCGTCTTGACAGAGCTGACACACGAACCTCCTGTGTTGATGGACATCCGGCGGCGAGTCGTCGTCGACCCGCTGCCGGCCAAGCCGTCGAACGCCACGGCGGCGCCCGACGTCGTGCCGTGACCTGTCAGCTCACGCTGCACGCCACCGTGATCGGTCCGGTCGGTGCAGACCCGGTGCCGATGAACCCGTAGGACGTCGCGGCGCGAGGCCCGAGGGACCCGTTCCACGGCGCGTTGGAGACGACGTAGGGGGATGCTGCGCTCGAGGACGTCGCCGACCACAGCGCGCCGACTCCCGCCCCGGCCGGCAGCGCGAAGCTCGTGCGCCACGCCGAGATCGCGGCCTCCCCCGCCGTCACCGTGACGCTCGCCTGGAACCCGCCCGGCCAGCTGTTCGCAACGGTGAGGACCGCCGAGCACGCACCGACCGGAGCCGGCGTGACGGTGGGCGTCGGGCTGGGCGTCGGGGAAGGAACAGCGGTCGGCGTCGGGGTCGCCGTCGGCGTGGGCGTCGGGGTCGGTCCGGCGAAGACCGCGGCACGCCGAGACGTCTCCGCGATCCCGTCGGGGCCGTGGAACAGTCGCTCGCCCCACGGTGAGAGCCGTCCGGGGTCGAAGCCCGTGGCGAGGTCGAGGTACTCGACCCCTCCCCCGTTCCCGCTCCACGACCATCCGAGCCATCCGATGCCGCGTGCGCGAGACTCCGCGAGAATCGTGTCCTCGTCGACGTCGCCGTCGGAGTGGGTGTTGCCGAACTCCCCGACGACGAGCGCGAGGCCCTTGTCCTCGAAGACGTCGAAGTAGCTGGTGATCGTCTGGGCGCGGCTGTAGACGCCGTACATGTGGACCGAGAACAGGATGTTCCCGTCCGGGTCCGCCGCCTCGATGCGCTCGGCGTCGTCGCGCATGATCCCGGCCCAGTCCTGACCCCAGCTCGGCGCGTCGACGACGATCGTGTGTCGCAGACCCGCATCCCGCAGGCGTGTGACGGCTGCGATCGTGTCTGACGTGTAGGAGGCATTGGCGGCCGCGTCGTTGCCGAAGGGCTCGTTGCCGATGTTGAGCAGGACGTAGTCCTCCTCGCCCACGAGGGCGCCCTTGATCGAGATCCAGTAGTCGACGGCGTCGCTCAGCGAGGCCGCCGCGCCTTCCTCGCCGTACCCGGTGGTGTCGTGCACCTCGAGCATGGAGATGAGGTCGGCGTCCTTGGCGAGCCCGATGACGGACCGGACGTCTGCCTCGTCGTTCCGCGTCCACCGGTCACCAGAGGACAGCACCGTGCGGACGGAGTTGGCGCCGAGCTCGGCGATGTCCGCGAAGGCTCGCGTCTGCTGCGGGTACCAGGTGTGCGCGTGGTTGACACCGCGCAGGACGAGCGGCGACCCGTCCCGCTCGACGAGTTGGCCGTCGGCGATGTGGAGGCCTGCGGGGACCGGATCTGCCTGGTCCGCAGCGGCCGCAGCGGCCGTCGGCAGCAGGAACCCGGCGACGAGCGCCGCACGGAGGAGCAGACCGCGCCGTCCGGCGGTCAGGGACCTCCTGCGCCGCGCGTCGGGCGGGGTGTGGCAGCGCTCCCGCACGCCGAGCGCGGCCTGCTGGGCGAGCGGCGAGCTCACCTCCCGAGAGGTCGACCGCGACGCGGGGTCGGTGCAGGTCACACGTGTGCGCATCGCGCCGCTCCTCGTCGAGTCGGACCTTTTCGGACCTCTCGGACGATAGGTCGTCGGGAACCTCGGAGCGCGCGGCGGTTGGGCCGTGAACCGTTTCAGAGGTGACGCAGGTCGCTCGTCAGCCCGTGACGGGCCCCGTGCTCCCGCGTACCGCGATGCCCTCCGCAGGTACCACCTCGGCTGGGACGTGGCCGTCGAGCACACCCAGCACAGCGCGCCCCACCGCGGCCCCGAGGTCCGCCATCGAGGACGTGAGCGACGTGATCGCAGGAGTGGCGAGCCGGCACAGCGCAGAGTCCGATCCCGACACCACGGAGACGTCCCAGGGCACGAGGCACCCGAACCGGCGCGCGACGTCGAGGCCAGCGACCGCCATGAGGTCGGTGTCGTAGACGATCGCGGTGGGCGGGGCGCTCGACGTGAGCAGGGACGCCGTCGCCGTCGCCGCCTCCTCACCCGTGGCGTCCGTCGGGCAGTGCTCCGCGACGCCGCCGAACGGTGCCAGCGCCGCGGTCAACGCCTCGAGCCGGACGTGCGTCCGATGCAGCGCGCCCGGCCCCGTGACGACGGCGACCCGCCGGTGGCGGAGCTCGCCCAGGTACGCGCCGATCCGCGCGTACGCGTCGCCCTCGTCGAAGGCCGCGCTCCCCAGCCCCGAGGACGCGTCCGCCGGCGCGAGGACGACCGCAGGGGCGCCGATGCGGTGCAGCATCGCGACCCGAGGGTCGTCGACGAGGACGTCGGGCACGACGACGACGTCGAAGCGCCTCTCCGCCCACCACCGCCGGTATGCCTCGGCCTCAGCCTTGGCGTCGCCACCCGCGCGCACCTGCAGGGTGAGCGTGAGGTCCCTGGTCGCGAGGACGTCCCCGGCCTCCGTGACGAGGTCGAGGAACGAGGCCGACCTCGCGAGACCCGACGCCTCCCGACCCACGGCGAGCCCGATCGCGCGCAGACCCGAGCGGACGGAACGCGCTGACGTG
>JAFABT010000136.1 GCA_023425905.1 Actinomycetes bacterium
CTCGTGAGCCCGGACACCCGTGACCCGGTCGCTCGGCTCGAACGGCAGGCGCTTGAGGTGCTGCTGCAGCTTCCCGCGGAGGTCCCGGCCGATCTCGGCGACCTCGACACCGACGCGTTCGCGGTGCCCGCGTTCCGCGCCGTCCACGAGGCCGTGCGAGCCGCGGGCGGGCTCACCGAGGCGCACCGGGTCGCGACGGGTCCGGGCGGCGCACTCGCCTGGGTCGAGGCGGTGCGCGGCGAGGCGGGGGTGGCCGTCGCTCCGCTCGTCACCGAGCTCGCCGTCTCACCGCTGCCCGAGGACCGGGCCGACGCCCTCGGCACCTATGCCCGCGGAATCGTCGCGGCCCTGCTCGACCTCGGCATCACCCGGCGCATCGCCGACGCACGGGGCCGGCTGCAGCGGGCCGACCCGGACCGGGAGCCGGACGTCTACCAGGCCGCCTTCGCCACGCTCGTCGAGCTCGAGAACCGGCGCCGGGCGCTGCGCGAGGAGTAGGCGGGCGACCGGTAGCCTGTGCGGTCGAGGGGCAGTAGCTCAGCCGGTCAGAGCAGCGGACTCATAATCCGTCGGTCGTGGGTTCAAGCCCCACCTGCCCTACGGGATACCGTGGGATCCATGGCTCTCTTCCGGCGCCGTCCGCGCCTGCCCGTGGCATTCCGCCGGGCGCTCGACCTCCCTCGGGGCGACGCGCCCATGGCCCTCGCACCCCTCGTGGGGGACGCGTGGGCGGTCGCCTCGCGTCGGGCCCTCCACCTCCTCACCCCGGAGGGGGCCGACGCGTCGACGGCTGGCGTCGCCGTCGTGCGTGAGCCGTGGGCCGACATCGAGAAGGCGTCCTTCGACCCGGAGACGACGACGATCCGTGTCGTCCTCGTCCGCGGGGGTGTGCTCGACCTCGCGCTCGCGGGCACGGAGTGGCGCACCTTCGCGACGACGCTGCGCGAGCGGGTGCAGTCCTCCGTCGTCCACGTGGAGTCGGTCACACTTCCGGGCGGCGTCCTGGCGCGGGCTGCCGTCCGCCGCCACGAGGACGGCACGCTCTTCAGCCACGTGTCGACGGCAGAACGGGTCGACACGAGCAGGCCGGGGGTCGCGCAGGCGCTCGACGAGCTCGAGGAGCGCGTCCGCGTCGCGGCCGGGCTACCCCTGTAGACCTGCTAAAGTTCTGCTGCGCTCAGCGCACTGTCCCGCGTAGCTCAACGGCAGAGCATCCGACTGTTAATCGGACGGTTACTGGTTCGAATCCAGTCGCGGGAGCAGCAAGGTCGAGGCCCCTGGAACGGCGTACATACGCCCGACCGGGGGCCTCTGCCGTGCTGCTCCGTGGTCGCCGACCAACGGCGCCAGCCCCGGGTGCCGTCCCTGCTACGCCCTCGGCGATATGGAGCAGACGCGTGTCAGGGGTCCCGTCTACTGTCGTGGATGGCCCTGCGGGCCGGGACACTCCCGTGCCGGTCGACCCGCGGGACCGCCCGCCCGCACTTCCGTGAAAGCTGCCACCCATGACTCTGCTCCGCCTCACGCTGCGTCACGCCAGGCCCTACGCCGGGTGGGTGCTCATGGTCCTCGTGCTGCAGACCGCGACGACCATGGCGACGCTCTACCTGCCGAGCCTCAACGCCCGCATCATCGACGAGGGCGTGACGCGCGGGGACGTCGACTTCATCTGGTCGACGGGCGTGCAGATGCTCCTCATCTGTCTCGTCCAGCTCGCGACAGCCGTGGGTGCCGTCTACTTCGGCTCGCGCACCGCGATGGCCATCGGGCGCGACCTGCGCCGCGAGGTCTACCGGAAGGTCGACTCGCTCGGCACCCTCGACGTCGGCCGATTCGGCACCGCGACGCTCATCACCCGCAACACGAACGACGTGCAGCAGGTCCAGATGCTCGTGCTGCTCGCCCTCAACTTCATGGTCTCGGCCCCGATCATGTGCGTCGGCGGCATCATCATGGCGCTGCGCGAGGACGCCGGGCTGTCGTGGCTGCTGTGGGTGTCGGTGCCCGTGCTGCTCGGCGTCGTCTCGGTCCTCGTCGTCAAGCTCATCCCGCTGTTCCGCGAGATGCAGGAGCGGATCGACGGCATCAACGGCGTCCTGCGCGAGCAGATCATCGGCATCAGGGTCATCCGGGCGTTCGTCCGGGAGGCCCACGAGTCCGAGCGCTACCAGGACGCCAACGCGAAGATCACGCGGGTCTCGCTCCGCGTGGGGAACCTCTTCGTCCTCATGTTCCCGGTCATCATGATGATCCTCCATCTTGCGAGTGCCGCGGTGTTCTGGTTCGGAGGGCACCGGGTCGACCAGGGGGCGATCGAGATCGGGTCCCTCACCGCGTTCCTCCAGTACCTCCTGCAGATCCTCGTCGCGGTGATGATGGGGACGTTCATGGCGATGATGGTGCCGCGCGCGGCCGTGTCGGCCGAGCGCATCGAGGAGCTCTTCGCCGCAGAGGCCACGATGGTGCTCTCACCTGACGAGCCCGTCGAGACTCCCACCTCCGGGGAGGTCGAGTTCCGCGGCGTGACATTCGGCTACCCGGGCGCCGAGCTCCCGGTGCTCGACGACGTGAGCTTCGTCGCGGAGGCGGGTCGCACGACGGCGATCGTCGGGTCGACGGGTGCGGGCAAGACGACCCTGCTCAACCTTGTCCCTCGACTCTTCGACCCTCGGGAGGGGACCGTCTCGATCGGCGGGGTCCCCGTCTCCTCGCTGTCCCGAGGGCAGCTGGCCGAGCTCGTCGCGCTCGTGCCTCAACGGCCCTACCTCTTCTCCGGGACGATCGCGTCCAACCTCCGCTTCGGCAGGCCCGACGCGGACGACGATGCGATGTGGGCCGCGCTGCGCGTCGCCCAGGCGGAGGACTTCGTCCGAGAGAAGCCTGACGGTCTCGAGGAGAACGTGTCCCAGGGCGGGACCAACGTCTCCGGTGGTCAGCGTCAGCGGTTGTGCATCGCCCGCGCGCTCGTCGCCCGACCCCGCGTCTTTCTCTTCGACGACTCCTTCTCGGCGCTCGACGTGACGACGGACGCACGGCTGCGCGCCGCGCTGCCCGACGCGACGGACGGGGCGACCGTGATCGTCGTCGCCCAACGCATCTCGACGATCCGCTCGGCAGACCGCATCGTCGTCCTTGACCGTGGCCGCGTCGTCGCGACCGGCACCCACGAGGAGCTGCTCACCAGCAGCGACACCTACCGCGAGATCGTCGAGTCCCAGCTGAGCGTCGAGGAGATGGCGTGATGGCCGCCAAGGAGCGCACGAAGCGCGACAAGAAGCGCCAGTCGACGGCGGAGGAGCTGCCCGAGGACTTCAACCCCGGGCAGGGTGACCAGGACATGTTCGGCGGCGGCCCCGTCCGCAAGCCCAAGCAGTTCTGGCCCTCCGCCAAGCGGCTGCTCGGACTCATCGGGCCCGAGCGCACCCTCATGACGATCGTCCTCGGGCTCGTCGTCGTCTCGGTCGTCCTCACCGTGCTCGCGCCCCGGGTGCTCGGTCAGGCAGCAGACGTCGTGTTCGACGGCTTCCTCGGGGCACGACTTCCCGCGGACGTGCCCCTCGAGACGCTCGTCGAGCAGGCCCGGGCAGGCGGGCAGACGCAGTTCGCGGACCTGCTCGCGAACACGACGGGGGTCGTGCCGGGTCAGGGCATCGACTTCGCCCGGCTCGGGGAGCTCATCCTGCTCGTCCTCGGGATGTACGTCGTCGCGTCGGTCCTCATGTGGGCGCAGGGCTTCCTGCTCAACCGCCTCGTCATGCGCGTCGTCTACCGGCTGCGCGAGGACATCGAGGCGACCATCAACCGCCTCCCGCTGCGCTACTTCGACACCCGTCAGCGCGGTGACGTCATGTCCCGCGTGACGAACGACGTCGACAACATCCAGGCCGCGCTGCAGCAGGCGTTCTCCCAGATCGTCCAGTCCGTCATGACGGTCCTCGGCATCACCGTGATGATGTTCGTCGTCTCGTGGCAGCTCGCCCTCGTCGCCCTGCTCGTGCTCCCGATGTCCGGGGCGATCGCCGGGGTCATCGGCGTGCGCGCCCAGAAGCGCTTCGTCGCGCAGTGGAAGAGCACGGGCGACCTCAACGGGCACGTCGAGGAGTCCTACTCCGGGCTCGAGCTGGTCCGCGCCTACGGTCGCGACAAGGAGATGCTCGCCGAGTTCGACGAGCGCAACGACCGCCTCTTTGACGCGTCCTTCGGCGCTCAGTTCATCTCCGGCTCGATCATGCCCGCGATGACCTTCGTCTCCTACCTGTCGTACGTCCTCGTCGCCGTGGGTGGCGGGCTCCGTGTGGCCTCGGGTGACATGACCCTCGGCGCAGCGACCGCCTTCATCCAGTACTCCCGCGAGTTCACGCAGCCCGTGAGCGAGATCGCGGGCATCGCCAACATGATCCAGTCGGGCGTCGCGTCCGCCGAGCGCACCTTCGAGCTGCTCGACGCCGAGCCGGAGACCCCGGACGACGTCCGCGCCTCGCTGCCCGAGCAGCCCGACGGTCACGTCGAGTTCGACCACGTCTCCTTCTCCTACGAGCCGGAGTCGCCTCTCATCGAGGACCTCTCGTTCTCGGTCGAGCCGGGTCACACCGTCGCGATCGTCGGGCACACCGGTGCGGGCAAGACGACCCTCGTCAACCTCATCATGCGGTTCTACGAGCTCGACGCCGGGCGGATCCTCATCGACGGCGTCGACGTCCACGAGCTCGGCCGGCACGAGCTGCGCTCCCGCATCGGCATGGTGCTCCAGGACACCTGGCTGTTCGAGGGGACGATCCGCGACAACATCCGGTACGGGCGCCTCGACGCGACCGACGACGAGGTCGTCGACGCGGCCCGCGCAACGATGGTCGACCACTTCGTCCGTCAGCTGCCTGATGGTTACGACACGCTCATCACGGAGGACGGCGGCTCGCTGTCCGCGGGGGAGCGGCAGCTCGTGACGATCGCCCGGGCCTTCCTCGCGCAGCCCGCACTCCTCATCCTCGACGAGGCGACGAGCTCCGTCGACACCCGCACGGAGCTGCTCGTCCAGCAGGCGATGGCTGCGCTGCGCACCGACCGCACGTCCTTCGTCATCGCGCACCGGCTGTCGACCATCCGGGACGCGCACACGATCCTCGTCATGGCGAACGGCGCGATCGTCGAGCAGGGCAACCACCGCGAGCTCCTCGAGCGCCACGGGGCGTACTACGACCTCTACATGAGCCAGTTCCGTCGCGGGGTTGTCGAAGCCGAGGAGGCGACCGCGGCACGTGCGGAGGGCGCGGCGAAGGCTGAGGCACTCGAGAGCGGCCCCGCGAGCGCATAGGTGCACGCGGGGGCGCCTCCCGTGGCTGCCGGCTAGCCCGTGGTGGCGAGCACGCCCAGCAACGTTCCGACGAGGCTGAGGACCGCCATCGAGCCTGAGTGAGCGAGCGCTGCCCATGGGCGTCCCGCCCGCAGGAGTCGCGCACCCTCGACGCTCGCAGTGCTCAGGGTCGAGTAGCCGCCGAGGAAGCCCGTCCCAAGGGCGAGTGCGAGATCCCCGTCGCCGACGAGGCGCAGCGTCGATCCGGCGAGCCAGCCGATCGCAACCGAGGCCGTGATGTTGATGACGATCGTCCCGAGCGGCACGGACCACCGGTTGTACCGGGCGACGAGGGCGTCGACGAGGAACCGTGCCGCCGCCCCCAGCCCACCCAGGAGTGCGACCAGCGCGAACGTCATCGCCGTTCCTCTCTGCGTCGTCGAGCGTGGGAGGACGCCAGCGCCATGCCGGCGAAGGCTGCACCGACCCCGAGGAGCACCGTCACGACCAGGTAGCCGATCGCGACGATCGCCTGACCGTCGCGCAGCCGCTCGGCTGTCTCGAGCATGACAGTGCTGTAGGTCGTGAAGCCGCCGAGCACACCCGTGCCCACCGTGAGCCGCACCGTCCTTCGCCACCCGCGATCAGGATCCCCGGCGGCGAGCGTCTCGATGAGCAGACCCAGCAGGAACGAGCCGCCGACGTTGATCGCCAGCGTCGTCCAGGGGACCCCGGTCGCCGGGACGGGGAAGGCACCGCCGAGCCCGGCGCGGAGCGCCGTCCCCGCAGCACCGCCGACGACGACGAGCGGCACCCAGCGGAGCACGGGGGTCTGCGTGCGACGCACCGGGACGCCCTCGGGAGGTGTGTGCACGGGCCCTTCCTCATCGGACGCTGCTCGACGAGCCGCGTGCCGGACTGCTCATCGAACAGCCGGTCGACCTGCCCCTGCGCGTGAGGCGGAGGCGCCACAACCCTAGCGAGCGTGGCCCCCGATGTGACGCAGTCGCGTGAGCCGTTCGAGCACCGCGCGTGAGCGTGCTCCCGTACGCGGCGGACCGCCGCGCTCGACGGGTGGACCGTCCCGGGCCGACCTACAGTGGGAGGACGACCCTGCTCCGGAAGGACGATGTCATGTCGACCGACGATCTCGACCGACGCCTCGTAGAGGCGAGTCGCGCAGTCGCCGAGTGGGTGCGCAAGGACGGCACCCCCGAGTACGACCGCCGGGCCCATCAGCACGCAGTCGAGCACGAGCGGGCCCTGCGGGACGAGTTGGACGCAAAAACCGCCCTCGACCAGGGCTGATGCCCCGCCGCAGCACCCCTCCATACCGCATAGCACGCTCTCGCGCGCAACGGCCAGGGCCAGCTGGCGGACGTCGTCGGGTGAAATCGTTTCGATGATGCTTGCATCACCGTCCGAAATCGGGCATAGTTCTCTTTGTCAGCGACAACGGCAAACCCTCCGCGAGGAGGGGACGCAAAGTTACGGGGCCCACGCGGCTAGCCGAACTACCGAACGACAGGAGCAGGACAATGACCCCCACCACCGAAGCCACCGCCTCGGCCCCCACGCACACTGGCGCGCTCCTCACGCCGGCCGAGGTTGCGGTTCTCTTCCGCGTCGACCCCAAGACGGTGACGCGCTGGGCCAACGCAGGCAAGCTGCAGGCCGTTCGCACGCTCGGCGGCCACCGTCGGTTCTACGAGGGCGAGGTCCGCGGCCTGCTCGCGGGCGTGCCGTCCCAGGGCTGAGCCCCACCAGCACACGTAGGAGGAAGGCCGGGCGGGGTGCGCCCCGGCGTACTCGCGGCA
>JAFABT010000209.1 GCA_023425905.1 Actinomycetes bacterium
GGCGCACCCCGCTCGAGGCGGACGCGCGGCGACTGGCCCGAGCCGGGTGCGCGGGTGCCGCGCAGGGCGGGCCCGGTCTCGGGTCGGGTGCTCGTCGTCGTGGTCACGGGGTCGATCTCAGCACGCCCCACCGACACCCCGGCTCAGGCCGGGGCGTCCGCGTCGTCGGTCTCCGCCTTCTCACCGTCCGCCTTCGCGCCGTCGGCCTTCGCACCGTCAGCCTTCGCACCCTCGGGCTTCTGCGCGTCCGGGAAGGGCCACCCGTTGGGCACGCAGGGCGCGACCTCGACGGGCTGCTGCTGCATGATCGGCGCGGTGAGTCCGGAGCCGGGGCATCCGACGTGCTGCTTCCCGAGCAGGTGACCGACCTCGTGGTTGACCGCGAAGCGCCGGTACGTCGGCGGGTCCTCGAGCTTGCCCGCGCCTTCGACCCATCCCGCGTACGACAGGTAGGACACGTCGTAGCGCGTGCAGCCGTACGGGCTCTCGGTGCTCGCGGACGCGCAGATCCGCCCGAGCGTCCCGGGTGAGGCGAGGACGATCCGGTAGTCGGGCGAGTCGACCACCCGAGCGAAGCTGGCCGTGCCGTCGCCACCCCACGAGCGGTGGTCGTTGAGCGTGTCGAGCACGAAGGTCGCGAAGGCCTCCGCGTCGATCGCGAGGCCCTCCTCGATCTCGACACGCACCCGCTTGGCGGGGACAGACGGGTCCGGGGCGGTCTGCTCGCCAGGGACGACGAGGAACGTGCCGGTCGCGGTCGACGACGGGTCGAGGCTCACGAGGCCGGCCGCGAGGTCGTCCTTCGACAGCTCTTCGTCAGGGTCGGGCGTCGGTGAGGACTCCGGGTCGACGAACGCGATGACGGGTGCGTCCGGGACGTCCGCAGGCTCCTCACGCTGGGTGAGCACGGCGGCCCCGATGCCGCCGACGAACGCGGCGAACAGCGCGATCGAGGCGACGACGGTGTGCCGCCGGGTCGCCTCGCGCCGGACGGTGAGAGCCCCCAGTCCCCGACCCGTACCCGTGCGCCTGCTCATCGATCCATCGTCTCATCCTCCGCCGCGACCGCGGACCCCGAGGTCACGGGTCGGTGAACACCTCCGTCGACGAGGGCCCCCGGGCTACCATCGGGGCGTGCCCCGCACTGTCGACCCCCCGACACCTCGGCCCGAGGACGACGTCCCCGCCGAGGGCACACCGCGGCCCGACGAGGCCGCGTTCGACGCCGCCGCCGAGCCCGGCACGGCCGTGGACGATGCCCCCACCCGGGTGCGGATGACCGGCGCAGACCGGCGCACCCAGCTCCTCGCCGTCGCCCAGGGCCTGTTCTCCTCCGAGGGCTACCACCACGTCTCGATGGACGACATCGCCGACGGCGCGGCGGTGTCCAAGCCCGTGCTCTACCGGCACTTCCCCTCGAAGCTCGACCTCTACCTCGCCGTCGTCGACGAGGGCGGGCGCTGGCTCGTCGACGCGATCACGCGCGCGCTCGAGCCGCTCGCGGGCGGGCTGCCCGTGACGCCGCCCGAGGCGCGCGCCGTCGTCCGCGACGTCGTGCGCGCGTACTTCGAGTACGTCGCCGGGGCAGGGTCGGCGTCGTCGTTGCTCTTCGAGTCCGACGTCACCCGGGACGCCGAGGTCCGCGCGCGGGTCGACCGGGCGGCCGCCCAGGCCGCCGACGGCATCGAGACGGTGCTCGCCGCGGTCGTCGACGTGCCCCGGGAGCAGGTGCACCTGCTCGCCTCCGGTCTCGTCGCGATGGCGCAGACCGCCGCGACGGCCTTCCAGCGCGACCCCGACCGCGCCGACCTCGACGAGACGGTCGCGCTCGTGGCCCGGCTCGCGTGGCGCGGCGTCGCGGGGCTCGTGCGGGAGGACCTCGCCTAGGATTGCGACGGCGCCCTTCCCGGGGCGGTCCATCGCACCACCGGACGGAAGGCACAGGCTGTGGAGATCACGATCGGCGTCCAGAACCTCTCCCGCGAGCTCGTCGTGGAGACCGACCAGACCGTCGACGAGCTCGCTGCCGCGGTCGCAGCCGCCCTCGCGGGCGCGCCCGCCCTCGAGCTCACCGACTCGCGCGGCCGCCGCGTCATCGTCCCGACGTCCTCGATCGGCTACGTCGAGATCGGCTCGGAGATCCAGCGTCGGGTCGGCTTCGGCACGGTCTGACGACACGCCCTCCCTGAGGCGGCCTCGCCCGCCTCAGGGGGTGAGGCCGAGCCGCTCCATGCGCCGGGTGTGCTCCGCGGTGAGGTGGCTGAAGACAGTCGCCGGAGTGGGCTCGGTCGCGGGTTCGCCCCCGTCACCGGCGGGCGCAGTGACGAGCCGCGCGAGCCCGGGATGCTGCCGCATGAGCTCGCCGAGCACGGAGAGCAGCTCCCCGACGAGCCGCCGCCCCCACAGCGCCATGCGGGAGGCGCGGGTCGGGTCCTCCTCGATGAGCCGGCTCAGCTCGCCGTGCGCGTACGCGACGTGGGACTGCTCCGCGAGCACCTGCTCGACGAGCGCACGGGTCTGCTCGTCGGCACCTCGTGCGAGATAGCCGGAGAAGTCGTCCGCGACGGAATAGCCGATGTACGCCTTGAGCAGCTGCTCGTGCCAGTCGCTCGGGACGGTGCGCTCCTCGAAGTCGTCGAAGAGCGAGGCGAAGGGCTGACCGACCTCGGCCGGGTCACCGTCGAGCTCGACGACGCGGGCCGCAAGACGGTCGTGACGGTCGAGAGCCGCGGCGGCGGCGTGGGCGATCGTCGTGCGCTGCGGGACGTCGGGCGCCCGGCCGGCCGTCGCGGCGAGGCGCACGAAGGCCGAGAACTCGAACTGGGCGGCGAGCCCGAGCATCGCTCGGACGTCAGCTGTGGTCGCGTGGGGGGCCGGCGTGTTCACCGGGGAAGCGTATCCCTGGGTCTCGCGGCGCCCATCCGATACGATGACGCCCGTACAACCCTGTACAACGGTTGCCCGGTCGTCTCGACCCGTTCGCCCCGACCGTCCCCGCTGAGCCCCGCGCCCCTTGTGTGCGCCGGGACCGGGACGCGCGCGGCGATGATATTCACGATCGGCTGCCGGCCACCCAGCGATGGGTCCGCCCCGCACCGACGAACGCCGCACCGCCGCAGGCGGAAGACGCGTCGGCAGCCTCCGGAGACGCACCCTCGCAAGCACGCGACAAGGCACACCCCGTGACCACCATGAGCAGCACCGAGTCGAGCGTCCAGAGCGCCGACACCACGTTCGCCGACTACGACGTCCGCCCGGAGATCGTCCAGGCCCTCTCCGACGCCGGCATCACCTCCCCCTTCCCGATCCAGGCGATGACGCTCCCCGTCGCCCTCGCGGGCCACGACATCATCGGCCAGGCCAAGACGGGCACCGGCAAGACGCTCGGCTTCGGCGTCCCGCTGCTGCACCGCGCCGTCGGCCCGGGCGAGGACGGCTGGGACGACCTGCCGTACCCCGGCAAGCCGCAGGCGCTCGTCATCGTCCCGACGCGCGAGCTCGCGGTCCAGGTCGCAGGCGACCTCGTCACCGCCTCGAAGCGCCGTCCCGTGCGCGTCGTGCAGATCTACGGCGGACGCGCGTACGAGCCGCAGATCGAGACGCTGCGCACCGGCGTCGAGGTCGTCGTCGGAACGCCCGGTCGCATGATCGACCTGCTCAACCAGGGCCACCTCGACCTGTCGGCGGTGGGCTGCGTCGTCCTCGACGAGGCCGACGAGATGCTCGACCTCGGCTTCCTCCCCGACGTCGAGAAGCTCCTCGCCCGCACGCCCGCGTCGCGCCACACGATGCTCTTCTCCGCGACGATGCCCGGCGCGGTCGTCGCGATGGCGCGCCGGTACATGACGCAGCCGACGCACATCCGGGCCAACGACCCGGACGACGAGGGCGCGACCAAGAAGGACATCAAGCAGGTCGTCTACCGCGCGCACGCGATGGACAAGGTCGAGCTGCTCTCGCGCATCCTCCAGGCCGACGGCCGTGGCCTCACGATCGTCTTCGCCCGCACCAAGCGCACGGCCGCGAAGGTCGCCGACGAGCTCGTCGACCGCGGCTTCGCTGCCGGCGCGCTCCACGGCGACCTCGGCCAGGGCGCGCGTGAGCAGGCGCTGCGCGCGTTCCGCAACGGCAAGGTCGACGTCCTCGTCGCGACCGACGTCGCGGCTCGCGGAATCGACGTCGACGACGTCACGCACGTCATCAACTACCAGTGCCCCGAGGACGAGAAGACGTACCTCCACCGCACGGGCCGCACGGGCCGCGCGGGCAACAAGGGAACGGCCGTCACCTTCGTCGACTGGGATGACATCCCGCGCTGGGGCCTCATCGACAAGGCGCTCGGCCTCGGCATCCCCGAGCCCGTCGAGACGTACTCCGCGTCGCCGCACGTCTACACCGACCTCGGCATCCCCGAGGGGACCAAGGGTCGCCTGCCCCGCGACAAGCGGACCCGCGCCGGCCTCGAGGCCGAGACGCTCGAGGAC
>JAFABT010000275.1 GCA_023425905.1 Actinomycetes bacterium
GGTCTGCGATGCGGTCGACACGGGCGGGGGCTCGTCACCCGCCGGGGCAGGGGGCGTCACCGTCCCCGTGAACCCGGGCGTCGGCCCGTCACCGTCGGCGGCCGCGGCCGCCGCGATGAGCGCGTCGATGCCGATCGGCGCCGTCGTCGTCCCCGGAGCCGCCGCGGCACGCGACCCGACCGGGCGACCCGCGGGCCTGCGGCGCGTCGGAACCGGGTCGACCTCGGTCACCTCGATCGTCAGCTCGTAGCTCTCCTTCGCGAAGAACCCGGCGACACCGCCCGTCCGTACGCGCTCCGCCTTGACGATGCGCGCGCCCGGGCCGAACTCCTCCCGGACGTGCCGCATGAGCGACGGGAGGTCCTCACCGTCAAGCAGCAATCGCGTGGACATCGTCGATCACCCCTGCCGCCTCGATCCGCAGCTCCGCCGCGGTCACCTCTGAGTAGGAGAGCACAGGGAGGGACGGCAGGGCGAGTGCGACCGTGCGACGCAGCGCGAACCGGAGCGACGGGACGCACACGAGGACGACCTGCTGCCCCGACTGCTCCGCGCGCGCGACGTGCTCCCGCAGCGTCGCGAGGACGCGCTCGAGGCGGCCCGGGTCGACGAGGAGGTGCGAGCCACCCTCGCCGTGCCGGACGAGCTCCTGCATGTGCTGCTCGAGCGCGGGGGCGAGCGTGAGGACGCGCAGCGCGCCACCCTCCGCGTACGGGGCCGCGAGCGCCGGGCCGAGGCTCGCCCTGGCCCCCTCGATGAGCTGCTCGGGGTCCGTCGACACCTTCGCGCGCAGCGTGAGCCCCTCGTAGATGCGGGCGAGGTCGCGGATCGCGACACGCTCGGCCAGCAGCCCCTGGAGCACGCGCTGCACCTCGCCGAGCGAGAGGAGGTTCGGCACGAGCTCCTCGACGACGGACGGGTTGACCTGCTTGACGCCCTCCGTGAGCACGCGCACGTCCTCCCGGGTGAGCAGGCGGCCCGCGTTCGCGTCGATGATCGCGCCGAGGTGGGTGATGAGCACCGACACCCGGTCGACGACGGTCGCACCCATCATCTCCGCAGCGTGACGCAGCTCCGTCGGGATCCACTTGCCCGGCAGCCCGAACACCGGCTCGACGACGGCCGTCCCGCCGATGCCGCTGAGGTTGTCGCCCAGCGCGAGCAGCCGACCCGCAGGCGCCTCGCCACGGCCGACCTCGACCCCCGCGATCCGCACGGCGTACGTCGAGCGCGGCAGGTCGACCGAGTCGCGCGTGCGCACCGGCGGCACGACGATGCCGAGGTCCATCGCGACCTTGCGGCGCAGCCCGCGCACCCGCGCGAGAAGGTCCTGGTCCGTGCCGGAGCCGACCATGTCGACGAGGTCGGGGGCGAGGAGGATCTCGAGCGCGTGCACCCGCATCTGCTCGATGAGAGCCTCCGGCGTGTCCGGGTTCGTCGCCGGCTGGGACTCCTCGAGGTCCGTGCCCGCTTCGGCCCCGGCGCTCTCCTTGATGCGCTGGCCGATGATGAGCAGCGTCGCGCCGATCGTCACGAAGGGCAGCACCGGCATCCCCGGCACGAGGGCGAGGGCGATCGCCGCCGCACCCGCGATCATGAGCGCCGTGCGGGACTGCGTGAGCTGCGAGGACGCCGCCGAGCCCATGTCGTCCGACGCGGTCGCTCGCGTGACGATGAGGCCCGTCGAGACCGACATGAGCAGCGCGGGGATCTGCGTGACGAGGCCGTCACCGATCGTGAGCAGCGAGTACGTCTCGAGCGCCTCGCCGGCCTCCATGCCGCGCTGCAGCATGCCGATCGCGAAGCCGCCGAGCAGGTTGATGATCGTGATGATGATGCCCGCGATCGCGTCACCCTTGACGAACTTCGAGCCACCGTCCATCGCACCGTAGAAGTCGGCCTCCGCGGCGATGTCCGCGCGGCGCTGCCGCGCGGTGTCCTCGTCGATGAGGCCCGCGTTGAGGTCCGCGTCGATCGCCATCTGCTTGCCGGGCATCGCGTCGAGCGTGAACCGGGCCCCGACCTCCGCGACGCGCCCCGCACCGTTCGTGATGACGACGAACTGGATGACGACGAGGATGACGAAGATCACCATGCCGATGATGAGCGAGCCCCCGACGACGAAGTGCCCGAACGCGTCGATGACCTCGCCCGCGTAGCCGTCGCGCAGCACGAGCCGCGTCGAGGCGACGTTGAGCCCGAGCCGGAACAGCGTGAGCACGAGCAGCATCGACGGGAACACCGAGAAGTCGAGCGGCCGCTTCACGTACATCGACGTGAGCAGCACGACGAGGCTGAGCACGATGTTGAGCACGATGAGGAAGTCGAGCATCGCGGCGGGCAGCGGCACGACGAGCAGCAGCACCACGCCGACGACGCCGACGGGGACGCCGAGCTGGGCGATCTTGCGACCGTTCACGATGTCACGTCCTTGCTGGGGTTCGGGTCGAGCAGGAGGGAGGTCCGGTCGAGCGGGCTCACGCGGCCTCCTCGATCTGGGTCGGCCCGCCGGGGGGCCGGTGCGTGCCCGCGGCGGCCCCGCGGCGCTTGAGGGCCATGACGAACGCGAGGATGCGCGCGACCGCCTGGTAGAGGTGCGGGGGGATCTCCTGACCGAGGTCGCACGCGGAGTGCAGCGCACGGGCCAGCGGGACGTCCTCGACGAGCGGGATGCGGGCAGCGGTCGCGCGCTCGCGGATCTTCGTCGCGATGTGACCCTTGCCCTTGGCGATGACGCGGGGGGCGCCCGTGCCCGGCTCGTAGCGCAGGGCGACGGCGACGTGCGTCGGGTTGACGAGCACGACGTCGGCCTCGGTGAGCTCGGCGAGCATGCGGTTGCGGCTCATCGCCATCTGACGGTTGCGGATCTGACCCTTGACCATCGGGTCGCCCTCCGTCGTCTTGTACTCGTCCTTGATCTCCTTCTTCGACATGCGCGTCTTCTTCTGGTTGCGCTTCATGACGACGAAGACGTCGATCGCGGCGAGGAGCAGGCCCGCCGAGACGCCCGTGACGATGAGGTCGTTCACACCCGCTCCGGCGGCACCGAGGATCTGGGTGAGCGAGTGCCGGCCCGAGCCGATGAGCAGCGGGACGATCCCCTGGACGACGACGTAGAGGACGACGCCGATCGCGGCTGCCTTGAGCGCGGCCTTGCCGCCCTGCCACCAGGCCTGCGGGCCGAACAGTCGCTTCGCGCCGTTGACGACGTTGAACTGCTTGAACGTCGGCTTGAGCTTCTTCGTCGAGATGTGCAGCCCGCCCTGGGCGACGCCCGCGACGATCGCAGCGAGGACGACGGCGACGAACGTCGTGCCAAGGACGGGGACGATCGAGCCCAGGCCCTGCTCGAGCGCCGGGACGACCCGGTCGAGGTCGGGATCCGCGATGACCTGCTCGACGAGCGCGAGCGAGTCCGTCCCGGAGGCCGACGCCGCCGCGAGGACGCCCGGGAGCGTGAGTGCTGCGGCGCCGATGACGAGCCACGCGGAAACGTCCTGCGAGCGCTGCAGGGAGCCGTCCTTGTGCAGCTCCTTCATCCGCTTCGGGGTGGCCTTCTCGGACTTCTCGCCCGCGTCCTTGTCGCTCATCCGGCCACCTCCAGCACGGTCGAGACCGACTGGTCGGTGAGGTGATGGATGATCTCCGGCAGCGCGAGGAACGCGAACGCCCCGAGGCTGAGCGTGAGCAAGATCTTGAGCGGGAACCCGAGCGCGAAGGCGTTGAGCGCGGGGGCGACGCGGGTGAGCAGCCCGAGGCCCGCGTCGGCGAGGAACAGCACGATGAGCAGCGGCCCGGCGATCTGCAGCGACGTGAGGAACAGGTCCGTGAGACCGGTCACCGCCGCCTGGGCGAGCTGCCCGAGCTCGAGCGACGCGCCGAGCGGCAGCACGTCGAAGGTCCGCGCGAGCCCGCCGAGCAGCAGCTGGTAGGCGCCCGAGGCGAACAGCAGCACGGTCGCCGTCATCGCGTAGAGCCGGGAGAACTGCGCACCGCTCGTCTGGCTCATCGGGTCGAAGGCCGTCGCGATCTGGAAGCCGCCGAACAGGTCGATGAGGTTCCCTGCGGCCTGGACCGCCGCGAAGATCATCGAGATGAGGAAGCCCAGGGCGAACCCGATGAGCGCCTGGTACAGGACGTCGCCGATGATCTCCGCGCCGCCCGAGTCGATCGCACCCGTCGTGAGGCCGGCCTCCTCGCGCGCCGCGAGCGCGCGAGGCATGACGGCAAGGCCGAGGCCGGCGCCGAGCATCGCCTTGACGCGCATCGGCACCGCGCGGTGCGCGAGCGGCGGCGCGATGACGAGGAACGCCGTGATGCGCACCATCGACAGGAGGAAGACCTCGAGCGGCACGAGCGGGATCGTCACCACGGCTCAGCCCCCCAGGAGCGTGGGGATCTTCTCGAACATCGCGTGGGTGAACGCGACGGACTCGGAGATCATCCAGTGCCCGGAGATGAACAGCGCCGCGGCGACGCCGATCGCCTTGGGGACGAACGAGAGGGTGACCTCCTGGATCTGCGTGATCGACTGCAGGAGGGAGACGCCGAACCCGATGACGAGCGCCGTGATGAGGATCGGCGCGCAGAGCTTGGCGGCGAGCAGGAGGGCCTGGAGGCCGACGTCGAGAACTGCTGTGGTGTCCATGCCCGCCCCTACCCGTAGCTTCCGACGAGCGCGGTGAGGATGAGCGCCCACCCGTCGACGAGGACGAAGAGAAGCAGCTTGAACGGCAGCGACACCATGACGGGCGGCAGCATCATCATGCCCATCGACATGAGGGACGCCGCGACGACGAGGTCGATGACGAGGAACGGCACGAAGATGACGAAGCCGATGATGAACGCCGCCCGCAGCTCCGAGAGCATGAACGCCGGGATGAGCGTCGTGAGGGGGACGTCGGCGGCCGACTCCGGGTTCGGCAGGTCCGCTGAGCGCGTCATGAGGGCGAGGTCGGACTCCCGCGTCTGCGCGAGCATGAACTCCCGCAACGGCTGCGAGCCGGCCTCGAGCGCCTGGGCGAAGGTGACGTCACCGCCGAGGTAGGGCTGTACGGCGACGTCGTTGAGGTCGCCCAGCACGGGCGCCATGATGAACATCGACAGGAAGAGCGCGAGTCCCGCCATCACCTGGTTCGGGGGGATGCCCTGCAGGCCGAGCGCGTTCCGCGTGAGCGCGAGCACGACGAAGATCTTCGTGAAGCTCGTCATCATGAGGAGCAGCGCCGGGGCGACCGACAGCAGCGTGATGGTGAGCAGGACGACGATCGAGCTGCTCGGCGTCCCGTTGACACCGTTGACGTCGATCGTCACCCCGTCGAGAAGAAGGGGGTAGAGCCTCAATGCCTCGTGGTCCGTTCCTGCACCGCAACCATCGCCCGGCGCCACGTCGTGGCGGACAGGATCGATCCCTCGAGAGGGCTGCGGGGCGTGGGGACCGCAGGCATCCGTGCCGCGGGGGTCGACGTGGTGGGTGCGGCCGGCGTCGTGCCGGTCGGAAGGACGGCCGTGGGGGCCGTCACGGTGGGCTGCTCGACGTCGCCGGTGAGCGCCGCGAGCGCGAGTGCGAAGGCGTCCGGCTCGTCGACGGCCGAGGCGGCGGGCGCCTCGTCGACGACTGAGGGGGCGGTGTCGCCCTCGTCGGGCACGCGGTCGAGCTCGGTGAGCATGCTCACGCCCTGCTCGCCGACGCCGAGGAGGAACTGCCGGCCCTCGACCGCGACGACCGCGACGGACGAGCGTCCGCCGAGGCTCTGCCGGCCGACGACCTGCACGGGCACGGAGCGGCGCGTGCGGCCACCCACCCCGTGCTTGTCGAACTTGCGGGCGAGGAACCACACGAGGCCGAGGACGCAGACGAGCGAGAGCCCGACCCGTCCCACGAGAACCAGCGTGTCGGCGTTCATCTCAGCTGGCACCGTCCGCGTCGACGATCTCCGTGATTCGCACGCCGTACTCCTCGTCGATGACGACGACCTCGCCGCGGGCGACGAGCCGGCCGTTCACCATGACGTCGGCGGGCGAACCGGCCGCGCGGTCGAGCTCGAGCACCGAGCCGGGCACGAGGTCGAGGACCTGACGCACGGGCAGGCGCGTGCGCCCGATCTCCGCGGTGAGGGTCATCTCGACGTCCTGGAGGACGCGCATCGCGATGCGCTGCTCCCCGTCGGGCGCCGTGCGCTGCTGCGGGACCACCTGGGGGGCGCGACGGATGCGCAGACCGAACCACGCGTGCGCCTCGCCCATGGCCTCGAGCGCGATCGTCACGACCTCGGGGTCCATGAGGTCCTCGCCGATCGGGCCCGCCGGGGACGTGTCGAGCACCCCGGCGCCGAGCGTCGCGCACGCCGCCTCGAGGGCCGGCCGGAGCGCGTCCTCAAGGCTGATCGTCGCGTCGGCGAGGGCGAGGGCGTCCGCGACCGCGGCGTCCGCCACGACGACGACGTCCGCGCTCGTCGACCCGACGAAGGAGCCGCGCACGGCGTCGGCGTCCCGGGCGGGGAAGGCCTTGGGGGCGCCCTCGGCGACCTCGAGCGGAACGCTCGTGGGCAGCAGCACGGCGAGCTCGAGCGCGGCGGCCCGGGCGAGCGCGGCGACGTCGAGATCGGTCGCGTCGGTGGTGGCGGTCATGAGTGGTTCTCCTCAGAGGCAACGACGAGGGCGGCAAGACGGGTCCCGTGCGAGCCGATCGCGGCACGGGCCACGACGACGTCGCCGACGACGACGCCGAGGGGCGCGTCGGAACGATGGAAGAGGGGTAGGACGTCCCCGACCTCGAGGGCGTCGAGGTCCGCGGCGCGCGCCTGACGCTCGTCGAACCGCACCGACACCGGCACGGGGACCTCGTGGACCTGGGCGGTGAGCAGGCCGACGGCCATCTCGTGGGCGCGCACCTCGTCGACCGTCCGGCGGTCGGGCGCGTCGCCGTCACGCAGCGCGGCGAGCAACAGCTCGGCCTGGATCATGAACGTCGCGGGGAAGGTGTGCTCCCCGACGGTCACCTGGAAGGTCGCGACGATGACGACATCGGTCGCGGAGACGACCTGCGCGAACTGCGGGTTGTACTGAACGGTGCGGACCGTGACGTCGAGCGGCAGCACCGTCGAGAACGCGTAGCGCAGGTCCCGCAGCGCGTAGTGCAGCAGGTCCCGCAGCAGCTCCCACTCGATCTCGGTGAGCTCGCGGTCCGGGTTCGGCACCGGCAGGCCGGGACCGCCGAGCATGTGGTCGATCCACAGCATCGACGCGTCGAGCGGCAGCTGGAGGATCGCCTGCGACCGGCCCGGCTCGACGCCGCACACGACGAAGGTCGTCATGACCGGCAGGCTGCGGACGTAGTCGTCGTAGGACGTCATCTCGACGCTCGACAGCGTCGCCTGGGACACGACGCGCAGCCGCGAGGTGAGCTGGGTGCCGAGCTGACGGGAGAAGGTCTCGAAGGACATCTCCAGGACGCGGGCATGCTCGCGCACCAGCGTCATCGGCTGGCGGAAGTCGTATGCCTCGGGCGTGCCCGTGCGCTTGCGGCGCTGGGTCGTCGCCATCGTGTCCTGGACCGTCACGTGCACCCCATCGGCCGCGGGCGCGCGGCGATGAGGGAAACGCCCCAGGAGCGTGCGGAGGGGCTACTGCGTCACGTAGTCCGTGAGGTAGACGCCCATGACCTCGCCGTCGTACGCCTCCGACAGCTTGGTCGCGAGCTCGGCCCGGAGCGTCTCGCGCGTCTGGGCCGCAGACACCTCCTCGACCGTCCGACCCGAGTAGTGCGTGAGGACGAGGTCGATCGCCTTCGCCGGGTCGAGGGCGTGCGCGTCCGCGGTGAGCTGGAGGGCGATCCCGATGCGCAGGTAGTGCCCGTCGGCGAGGTTGAGGCTCACCGGCTCGAGCTGCTCGACCTCGCCGGGCTCGGGGGCCTCGGGCTCGGCGGGGGCGGCGGTCGCGGTGGTCTCGCTCGCGGCTGACGCACCCGGCCCCATGAGGAACCAGTACGCGGCGCCGCCGCCGAGCAGGACGACGACGATGCCGATGATGAGCAGCAGCGGCGGCTTGCGCCGCCCCGCGGAGTCCTTCTTGCCCTTCTTGCGCGTCTCCTCCACGGGAGCCGGGGCGGGTCGGGTCCCGATGATCGGCCGGGAGGCGACGACGCGCTTCTCTGTCGTTGTCATGGGATCACCTCGAGGTGTCAGGCGCCACGATGGGCAGCAGGGTGCGGACGTTCTCGGGGGAGGCCGAGAGGATGACGAGGTCGACGCGGCGGTTCGCCTCGAGCTCGTCCATGCCACCGGTCTCGGCGAGCGGACGGGCCTCGCCGAAGCCGACGGCAGCGATGCGACCGGGGGCGACCTTGCCGTGCTCGACGAGGCGGCGCAGCACCTGCGTCGCGCGGTCGGCGGACAGCTCCCAGTTCGTCGCGTACCGGCCGGAGACGGGCAGGATGTTCGCGTGGCCCTCGACCGAGATCTCCTCACCGATCTTCGCGACGACGGGCGCCGTCGTGTCGATGACGGACCGGGCCGTCCCGGTGAGCTTCGCGCTCGCCGGTGAGAAGAAGACGTCGTCCGCGACGAGGCCGATGACGAGGCCCCGGTCGGTCACCCGGAACCGGACCCTGTCGCCGAGGTCCTTGCGCTCGAGCGCCTTGCCGATGCGGTCGGCGATGTTCTGCAGGTGCGAGTACTCCTTCTTCGCGGCCTCGAGCAGCTCCGGGTCGACGCCGGTGTCGTCGTCCGCGCGTCCGCCCGTCCCGGCGACGACCGTCTCCGGGGGCGGCGCGACCTCGCCGGGACCCGCGTCGAGCGCCGGGGTCTCGAGGGCTGCGGCGGCGCCGTCGAGCGTTCCGGGCGCGCCGTCGAGGATCGACGCGTGGGACCCGCCGAAGCCGACGGCGAGCGACTGGCGCAGCTGTTCGAACTTCGCGGCGTCGACCTGCGACACGGCGTACAGCACGATGAAGAGGCCGAGCAGCACGGTCATCATGTCGGCGTAGGACACGGCCCAGCGCTCGTGGTTCTCGTGCTCCTCCGGCTCGACGCGGCGCGGGCGCCGGCGGGGACGGGCGGTCGTCGCGCTCATGCCGCCTCGCTCTCCTTCGGCAGCTCGCCGGGCGGGACGAGGGAGCGGAGTCGCTGGTCGACGGCGCGCGGGTTGGCGCCCGACTGGATCGCGAGCAGGCCCTCGAGCGCGAGCTCCTGCGCCGCGCACTCGAGGTCGGACACTCGGCGGATCCGGGCGCCGAGCGGCAGCCAGACGAGGTTCGCGGAGAGCAGGCCCCACAGCGTCGCGACGAAGGCCGCGGCGATCATGTGTCCGAGCTCGCCTGGGTCGGAGAGGTTCTCGAGGACGTGGACGAGGGAGACGACGGTGCCGATGATGCCGATCGTCGGGGCGTAGCCACCCATGTCGACGAAGTGCTTCGCGCTCGTGCGGTCGAGCGCCCGCTTCGCGGCGATGCGGTCCTCGAGCAGGTCGCGCAGGTCGTCCGGGTCCATGCCGTCGATCGCGGCCTGGAGCCCCTCGCGGAGGAACGGGTCCTCGACGCCGCGTGCCGCGTCCTCGAGCGCGAGGAGCCCTTCGCGTCGGGCACGGTCGGCGAGGCCGACGACGGTCTCGACCGTGACGTCGAGCCGGGGCCGCTTGAAGGTGAGCGCCTTGGGCAGCGTCTTCCACGCGCGGATGACGTCGCGGAGCGTCGACGACGCGATGCCCGCGCCAATCGTGCCGAAGATGACGAGGATCATCGGGGCCGGCAGCAGCACCGACATCGGGGAGGAGCCCTCGAGGATGATCGCGCCGAGGACCGCGCCGAACGCGAGCGCGAGCCCGCCCAGGGTTGCCGGATCCATCAGTTGTCCTCCGCTGCGGTCGTGAGGGTCGGCAGCGCCCGGAGAGTCCCGCCGCGGCGACTCTGCGCCTCGTCGGAGGAGTCGCCGTCGAGCGCGAGGTCCTCGCCGATCTCGAGCGACCGCGCCACGACGCGCGCCCGGTAGTCGACGATCCGATCGTTCACCTCGGCGATCGACTCGGAGACGATGTACTTCGTCCCGTCGATGAGGGTGAGGATCGTGTCCGGCGTGGAGTCCACGCGCAGGATCAGGTCAGGGTTGACCGCGAACTGTGGTCCGTTGAGTCGCGTGACGACGATCATGGCGAGTCCATCCCTGGGTGAGCCTGTGCGGGCCCGTCCATGAGCCCTTCGCACGACTGATCGGCCGCACCCGCCCGGATGTGAGCCCCCACCCCATTCCGCCCACATCCCCCTCCCCGACCCCGCGATCCCCGCCCCCGACCCCGCGGGTCCCGCTCCCGAGAACGCGGGTCCCGCCCCCGAGAACGCGGGTCCCGCTCCCGAGAACGCGGGTCCCGAGCGCGCGGCCGACGTCGGGGTGGTCGCCGGGCGACGCCGACACGGCCCGTCGCGTCGGATCAGGGGACAACCCGGCGGGGCCGGGAACCGCGCTACCTGGGACGACGCAGCGTCACGGTGATCGACTGGTGCGTGCGCGAAGCCGTGATCACCTTGCTGAGCGCGGCGTACTCGTTGTACGGGTCCTCGACCGTCACGCGAAGCCCGTGGACCGGCTGCGAGCCGAAGGAGGCCTTGCCGGAGCGAGAAGTCCTCTTCCCTCCGGAGGCGTAGCCCACCGACGGACGACCGACCGAGACGACGACGTCTGGCACGGGTCGGCCGTTCTCGTTGCGGACCGTGACGGTGATCTTCCGTGCACGGCTGAGGGTGATGCGTCCGGGCTTGACGGTGCCCTTCTTCGCAGTGAGGGTGCGCAGCGCCGTCTGCATCGCGGTCTTGCCGCCGCCGGAGCGGACCGCGACCGTGTACCGACCGGCCGCGTGGCCGGATGAGTAGAACGACCCGTCGGTCCAGCTGAGAGTTCCCGTGCACGTGTCGTGCACGTCGCAGATCTCGACGTCAGCGTCCTTGACCGGCTTGCCGTTCGCCCTCACGACGATCGCCTCAACCGTGAGGCCACGGCCGCCGATGACGAACGACTTCGGGCGGCTCGTCTTGCCGGCCGCGACCTTCACCACGTTCGAGCGCCCGTGGCCGGAGATGCCAACCCGGTACTGACCGGGTGCGAGCCCGTCGAAGGTCACCGTCGTGGCCTTGCCGCGCCTCGCGTTGACGAACCGGCGTTCGATGATGCGGCCGTCGCTGCTCTTGAGGTAGAAGTGCTCGCTCGCCTTCATGCCGTCGCGACTCCCGACGACCTTGACCGAGATCTTCCCAGCGCGGACCGCGGTGATCACCGGCAACGTCCTGACCTTGGCCCGGGAGGAGGCGACGACGCGTTCGCCGATGTACGCCCCCTTGGTCGCCTGGAGCACGAGAGGCCGACCCCCCTCGTGGTCGATCGCGTAGTACCCCTGCGCATCGGTGGCGTTGAAGTACGTCATCGACCCGCCCGCCTCCGTGATGACCTTGATGTTCGCACCCTTGACCGGGTGGCCGCCCGCCCGGACGACGCGGCCGGACCACACGGCCCGCGTCGCCACCACGACGTCGACGCTGACCGACGCTCCGCTCCCGACGCGCACGGTCGAGGCCTCCGGGAAGCGCGTCGTCGAGTACCCGTGGGACGTGAAGTACGTCGTGTCGAAACGGGTCGGCTGGTGCGAGTCGTTGGCGGACACGTAGTAGGCGCCCGCCGGGGCCTGAGCGACGAAGCGACCGCCGCCGTCGGTGACGACCCTCCGCACCTGGTCGCTGGCCGGCGCGTTGAGCGTGACGACGACGCTAGCCGCCGGCGTCCCGTCCGCGAACGAGACCGTGCCCTGGACCGCACCGTCGACGTTCTCGGACGCGGCTGACGGAGCCGCCAGGCTCATGACCGCGAGCGCTGCGGTGACCATCCCGACGACAAGAGAACGACCCCGCACGACTGCCTCCGCGACTATGCGCCCCACTCCGGACGAGCCGAGAGTAGCGGCATCTTTGCCCAGGTAGAGGCGCTTCCCACCCATTCGCCCGCGACGAGCCCGCGAAGACGCTGGTCTGTGCCGAGACCGCTGGTTCAGACCCGCGGCTTCGGCACAGACCAGCGCCCTCGCGGGGCGGCGGGCCCGGGCCGCGAGGAGCGCGGG
>JAFABT010000286.1 GCA_023425905.1 Actinomycetes bacterium
GTCGACGAGGAGGGCACCGTTCACGTCCGTGACGGCGAGACCGAGCGCGTCGTCGGGCAGTTCCCTGGCGCGAGCGCCGAAGAGGCACTCGCGCTCTACGTCCGCCGTTACCTCGACCTCGCGGCCAAGGTCTCGCTCTTCGAGCAGCGGCTGACGGCCACCGACCTGTCCGCCAAGGAGATCGAGCAGACCCTCACGAAGCTCGTCGAGGAGACCACGGAGCCGGCAGCCGTCGGCGACCTCCCGGCGCTGCGCGCTCGTGTCGCAGCGGTCACGTCCGTCGCGGAGGAGCGCCGTGCGCAGGCGGAGCAGGAGCGGGTCGCCGCCCGCGCCGCGGCGCTCGCGACCCGTACCCAGATCGTCGAGGCGGCCGAGGCGATCGCGACGACCGACCCGCGCCACATGCAGTGGCGGCCGGCGGGCGAGCAGCTCCGCGTCCTCCTCGACCAGTGGAAGGAGGCGCAGCGTTCAGGGCCGCGCCTCGACCGCGCGTCCGAAGAGTCGCTGTGGAAGCGGTTCAGCCACGCGCGGACGTCCTTCGACCGTGAGCGGCGGCACTATTTCGCCGAGCTCGAGTCCCGCAACAGCGCGGCGAAGACCGCCAAGGAGGCGCTCGTCGCGCGCGCCGAGGCGTTGTCCTCGAGCACGGAGTGGGGAGCCACGGCTGGCGAGTACCGCGACCTCATGACGGAGTGGAAGGCGGCCGGGCGCGCGAGCCGGCGCGACGACGACGCGCTGTGGGCCCGGTTCCGTGCCGCCCAGGACGCGTTCTTCGGTGCTCGGGATGCCGCCAGTGCCGCGACGGACGAGGAGTTCCGCGCGAACCTCGTCGTCAAGGAGCAGATCCTCACCGAGGCCGAGGCCCTCGTCCCCGTGACCGATCTCGCTGAGGCGAAGCGCACGCTGCGCCGGCTGCAGGACCGGTGGGACGCCGCAGGCAAGGTGCCGCGCGCGGACGTCCAGCGTGTCGAAGGACGGATGCGTGCGGTCGAGAACGCCGTCCGGGACGCCGAGCAGAACGCGTGGACGCGGAGCAACCCGGAGACGAAGGCGCGCGCCAACAGCGCGCTCGCGCAGCTCGAGGTCGCGATCGCCGGGCTCCAGGCAGACGTCGACACGGCCCGGGCGAGCGGTGACACCCGTGCGCTCGCGAAGGCCGAGGAGGCCCTTGCCGCCCGCATCGCGTGGCTCGAGCAGATCCAGCGCTCGACCGAGGTCTGACAGCTCGACGACGAGGCCCGGCCGACACCCTCACGGGAGTTGGCCGGGCCTCGTCCGTCGTCGCGCGCGGCGCGACCATAAGGACGCGCGCACGCGCGTGCACCTCAGGAGTCGGCGGCGTCCGGAGCAGTGCGAGCCTTCGCGTCGGCCTTGCTGCCGGTGAGCCGGTAGACGTCGAAGACGCCGTCGACCTTGCGCACCGCGTTGAGCACCGTCTGCAGGTGGCCCGGTTCGGCCATCTCGAAGACGAACCGAGACATCGCGACGCGGTCCCGCGAGGTCGACACCGTCCCGGACAGGATGTTCACGTGATGGTCGGAGAGCACCCGCGTGATGTCCGACAACAGCCGCGAGCGGTCGAGCGCCTCCACCTGGATCTGCACGAGGAAGAGGGTCGCGCTCCCCGTCGACCACTCGACCTCGACGATGCGCTCGGGCTCGGCCCGCAGGCCGTCGACGTTGCTGCAGTCGGCGCGGTGCACGCTCACGCCCGAGCCGCGCGTGATGAAGCCGATGATCTCGTCCCCCGGGACGGGGGTGCAGCACTTGGCGAGCTTCGCCCAGATGTCTTCGACGCCCTTGACGACCACCCCCGGGTCGCCGGTGCGCACCGGGCGGGACAGTCGCCCCGGCCGCGCAGTCTCCGCGAGGTCCTCCTCCGCGCCGGTCTCGCCGCCCATCGAGTGGACGAGTCGCTGGACGATCGTCTGCGCGGAGACCTGACCCTCGCCGATCGCGGCATAGAGGGCAGTGACGTCGCCGTAGCGCATCTCGTTGGCGAGGCCGAGCAGCGACTCGTGCGAGGCCATGCGCTGGATCGGGAGGTTCTGCTTGCGCATCGCCTTCGTGATCGCGTCCTTGCCGTGCTCGATCGCCTCCTCGCGGCGCTCCTTGGAGAACCACTGCCGGATCTTGTTCCGCGCGCGCGGGCTCTTGACGAAGCCCAACCAGTCCTGCGAAGGACCTGCGGTCTCCGACCGTGACGTGAGGACGTCGACGACGTCCCCGTTCTCAAGCGGGGAGTCGAGAGGGACGAGCCGGCCGTTCACCCGGGCGCCCATCGTCCGGTGGCCGACCTCGGTGTGCACCGCGTAGGCGAAGTCCACCGGCGTCGACCCGGCGGGCAGCGCGACGACGTCGCCCTTCGGTGTGAAGACGTAGACCTCTGCACCGGCGATCTCGAACCGCAGCGAGTCGAGGAACTCCGAAGGGTCGGCCGTCTCGCGCTGCCAGTCGACGAGCTGGCGCAGCCACGGCATGTCGTTGCCCGACGTGTCCGTCGTCGTGCCCGGGCTCTTGGCCGTCTCCTTGTACTTCCAGTGCGCAGCCACGCCGTACTCCGCCCGACGGTGCATCTCGTGCGTGCGGATCTGGATCTCGACGGGCTTGCCGCCCGGGCCGATGACGGTCGTGTGGAGCGACTGGTAGAGGTTGAACTTGGGCATCGCGATGTAGTCCTTGAACCGGCCGGGGACCGGGTTCCATCGCGCGTGCAGAGCGCCGAGCGCCGCGTAGCAGTCACGGACCGAGTCGACGAGCAGCCGCACGCCGACGAGGTCATAGATGTCGGCGAAGTCGCGGCCGCGCACGATCATCTTCTGGTAGATCGAGTAGTAGTGCTTGGGTCGCCCGGTCACGGTCGCCTTGATCTTGGCCGAGCGCAGGTCGGCGCCGATCTGCTCGCGCACGACGGCGAGGTACTCCTCACGCGCCGGCGCGCGCTCCGCGACGAGCCGGACGATCTCGTCGTACACCTTCGGGTAGAGCGTCGCGAACGAGAGGTCCTCGAGCTCCCACTTGATCGTGTTCATGCCGAGGCGGTGCGCGAGCGGCGCGTAGATCTCGAGCGTCTCGCGCGCCTTGTTCGCCGACGACTCCGCCGAGACGAACTTCCACGTCCGCGCGTTGTGCAAGCGGTCGGCGAGCTTGATGACGAGGACGCGGATATCCCGTGCCATCGCGACGACCATCTTGCGGACCGTCTCCGCCTGGGCGGCGGCCCCGTACGTCACCTTGTCGAGCTTCGTCACGCCATCGACCATCATCGCGATCTCGTCGCCGAAGTCCTGCCGGAGCTGGAGCAACGAGTAGTCGGTGTCCTCGACCGTGTCGTGGAGCAGCGCAGCGGCGAGCACCGGGAGCGGCATGCCGAGGTCGGCGAGAATCGTCGCGACCGCGACCGGGTGCGTGATGTACGGGTCACCGCTCTTGCGCAGCTGGCCGCGGTGCGCCTTCTCCGCAACCGTGTAGGCCTGTTCGAGGAGCGAGAGGTTCGCCTTGGGCGTGTGCGTGCGAACCGCCTGCAGCAGCGGCTCGAGGATGGGGGCTCCACCCCCGGAGCGCGCGGTGAGCCGCCCGAGCCGGGAGCGGACCTTGCCTGCCGCGATGCCGGCCGTGCGTGGCGACGTCGCAGGGGCGACGCGGTCGGTCGTCGTCTCGCCGGACGGCACGGCGCCGGTGGAGGCGGAGCCTGTGGGCGCTGCACCCGTGGGCGCGCCATCCGTGCGGGTGTCCTCGCTCATGCGTCTCGCCTCCTCCCGGTTGCCCGTCGGACAAGTCTACGGGTGAGGGACGGTACGCCACCGCTGCTCACCACGCGCGTCGGACGCGCGCCCGTCAGCCGTCGCGGACGAGCCCGCCGGCGCCGCTGCACCGCAAGGACGTCGTCAGTCGTTGCGCACGAGCGAGTGCACGGTGTGTCCCTCGAGGCGCCCACGTCCCGCGAGGAACCCGAGCTCGAGGAAGAACGACAGCGCGACGACCTCGCCGCCGCACCGCTCGATCATCTCGACGGTCGCCGCGGCGGTGCCGCCGGTCGCGAGGACGTCGTCGATGACGAGCACCCGGGAGCCGGGCACGATGATGCCCTCCGGGATCTCGATCTCGGCCACGCCGTACTCGAGCTCGTAGGCGGCCCGGACGGTCGGGTCCGGCAGCTTGCCGACCTTGCGCACCGCGAGGAAGCCGGCGTCGAGCTCGCGCGCCACGGGAGCGCCGAGGATGAACCCACGCGCCTCCATGCCCGCCACGAGGTCGACGTCGTGCTCGCTCGCGGTGCCTGCGAGGAACTCGACGACGCCACCCAGCGCACGCGCATCCGCGAGCATCGGGGTGATGTCCTTGAACACGACGCCCGGGACCGGGTAGTCCGGGACTGATCTCACAAGGCTGTCGCAGAGCGCGACGAGGTCGGAGTGCGGCACGGCGCGGGTCTCCTCAGCCCTTGTGCGGCTTGCGACGACGCGGCTGGGCCGCGTGACCCAGGTGCCCGCCCGGCTGGAGCTGACGCGCCCCGTCCGCGCCAGCCGCCGCCACGACCGCCGCGTCGACGGACTCGCCCGAGGCGGCCGCCGCCGCCCGCTTGGCGAGCACCGTCGCTGTGTGGGTGCGGATGCGCTCGCCCCGGACCTGAAGCGCCACCTCGAGAGGCGTGGCCAGGAAGATCGAGGAGAACGTGCCGACGATCATGCCGACGAACAACGCGAGCGCGATGTCACCAAGGGTGCCCGCTCCGAGGAGGAAGGCCCCGACGAAGAGGATCGCGGCGACCGGCAGCACGGCCACGACCGACGTGTTGATCGAGCGCACGAGCGTCTGGTTGACCGCGAGGTTCGCCCGCTCCGCGTACGTGGAGCGCGTCTGGTCGAGCACCCCGGCCGTGTTCTCACGCACCTTGTCGAACACCACGACCGTGTCGTAGATCGAGTACGCGAGGATCGTCAGGAGCCCGATCACCGTCGCCGGCGTGATCTCCCAGCCGATCGCCGCGTAGATGCCCACGGTGACGATGAGGTCGTGGAACAGCGCGATGACCGCGGCGAGCGCCATGCGCCAGTTCCGGAAGTAGAT
>JAFABT010000291.1 GCA_023425905.1 Actinomycetes bacterium
CGCCCTGGACGGGGACGGTGCCCTGGCCCACGACGCCGCTCTCGCCGACGAGGCCGCGCCCGTGGGCGCCGCGGCTGAGCGCGAGCCCGCGGTCGAGACCCTCGCGATGGCGGCGCCCGTCGCCCCGGTGCACGGCTTCACGGCCGCGCAGGCCGCCGACCCGGCGACGCCCCTCGAGGTGCTCGCGCAGATCGCCGCGGACGCCCCCGAGCTGCGCCCGCAGCTCGCGGCGAACCCGTCGACGTACCCCGACCTGCTCGAATGGCTCGCGGCGCTCGACGACCCCGCCGTGGACGCCGCTCTCGCGTCTCGCACGGACTGAGGCCTCTGACGGACTGAGACGCCCACGGGGTGAGGCCGACGCCCGGGCACCGGCAGCCGCTGCCGCCGGTGCCCGGGCGAGTGCGTGCCACGGCCGTGCGGAGTCTCACGGGACAGAGGTCCCCGCGTGGGCCGCGCGGGGCTGCGGCACAATGTCCCCATGACCTACACCCTCATCCTGCTCCGCCACGGCGAGAGCGAGTGGAACGCCAAGAACCTCTTCACCGGCTGGGTCGACGTGCGCCTCTCGGAGAAGGGCATCGCCGAGGCCGCGCGCGGCGGCGAGCTCCTCAAGGACGCCGGGATCCTCCCCGACGTCGTCCACACGTCGCTGCTGCGCCGTGCGATCACGACGGCGAACCTCGCCCTCGACGCCGCCGACCGGCACTGGCTCCCCGTCAAGCGCAGCTGGCGCCTCAACGAGCGTCACTACGGTGCGCTCCAGGGCAAGGACAAGGCCCAGACGCTCGCCGAGTTCGGCGAGGAGCAGTTCATGCTGTGGCGTCGGTCCTACGACACGCCGCCGCCCGCGATCGAGGTGGGCTCGGAGTTCTCCCAGGACGCCGACCCGCGCTACGCCGACGCGCCCCAGGTCCTCACCGAGTGCCTCAAGGACGTCCTCGAGCGCGCGCTGCCGTACTGGGACGCAGAGATCGTCCCCGACCTCAAGGCGGGCAAGACCGTCCTCGTCGCCGCGCACGGCAACTCGCTGCGCGCGATCGTCAAGTACCTCGACGACATCTCGGACGAGGCCATCGCGGGCCTCAACATCCCGACCGGCATCCCGCTCGTCTACGAGCTCGACGAGGAGACCCTCAAGCCCGTGAAGGCCGGTCTCTACCTCGACCCCGAGGCCGCGGCCGAGGCCATCAAGGCCGTCGCCAACCAGGGCAAGAAGTAACCCTGCGCCGCGAGCGCTGAGCGCGCGAGCGCACGAACGACGAGGGCGCCCTCCCACCAGGGGGGCGCCCTCGTCGCGTCCTCTCACGTGCGCGGTGGGCCGCGTCGGCCTCACCGCCGTGTCACGCTCACTCGCCGCCGGTGCCACCCGGGTGCGCGGACGCGGCCTCGGCCAGCTCGCCCGTGACGAGGTAGACCATGCGCCGCGCGATCGAGACGCCGTGGTCCCCGAAGCGCTCGTAGTACCGGCCCAGGAGCGTGACGTCGACCGTCTCCTCCGGGGTGCCGTTCCATGAGCCGCCGAGCAGGGCCGTGAACAGCGACGAGTGCATCGCGTCGAGCAGGTCGTCGTCCCGCTCGACCGCCGAGGCGACCTCGAGGTCGTGGGTCTCGAGCAGGGTCGTCGTGCGGCGTGCGACCCTCGTGGCGGCGTCGTGCATCTCGGTGAACGTCGCGGTGAGTCCGGCGGGCACCGCGTGCTCGGGGTAACGCCGCCGCGCGACCTCCGCGACGTGACGCGCGAGGTCGCCCATCCGCTCGAGCGTCGCGGACATCCGCAGCCCGGAGACGACCACCCGCAGATCGGTCGCGACGGGCTGCTGCTGGGCGAGCAGGTGGATGCAGCGCTCGTCGACCGTGCGTTCGAGCGCGTCGATCTCCGGGTCGGCCGCGATGACCTGCTCGGCGAGGTGGAGGTCGCCCTCGAGGAGGGCGGTGCCGGCGCGAGACACCGACGTCTCGACGAGTCGGCTCATCGCCACGAGGTCATCGCCGAGCTGCTTGAGCTCCGCGTCGAAGAGGTGCCGCATGTGTTCCTTCCTGCGCTGTGCCGGGCACGGGGTGATCCCCGTTCCGGGCACGCGACGTCCGATGGGCAGAGACCAGGATGACAGCCGGAGGTGAACGAGCGCCGACCCTGCGGTGAACTCTTGCCGCCGAGCGCTCTGATCGGCCTCGACGGGCACGTCATGGCGCCGCGACGCCCCTAGTGTGGCCCCGTGGAGGGAATAGACATCGTCCTCGTCGGCGGGCTCGGTCTGCTCGTCGGCGTCTTCGCGACCGCCGCCTTCCGGTTCTCCGAGAAGGCCCAGCACACCGTGCCCGAGCGGGAGGAGCCCGAGCTCGAAGAGGGTCTCGTGCGCACGCTCGCCGTGCTGCGCTCGGCCGCCGTCGTGCTCGACGCCGAGGACCGCATCGTCCGGGCGTCGCCGCCGGCCTACGCACTCGGCGTCGTCCGCGAGGGGCGCCTCGACCATGCCGCGATCCGCGACCTCGTCGCACAGGTGCGTCGCGACGGCGTCATCCAGGACGCCGAGCTCGAGCTGCCGCGCGGCCCCTTCGGCTCGCGCGAGGTGCTGCTCCAGGTGCGCGTCGCGCAGGTGACGCCGCGCCACCTCGTAGTGCTCGCCGAGGACCGGACGGAGGCCCGCCGGCTCGAGGCGATCCGCCGGGACTTCACCGTCAACGTCTCGCACGAGCTCAAGACCCCGGTCGGGGCGATCTCGCTGCTCGCCGAGACCGTCGCCGACGCGGCGGACGACCCGGTCGCTGTGCGCCGCTTCGCCGGGCAGATGACGAAGGAGGCCTCGCGGCTCTCCGCGCTCGTCCACGAGATCATCGAGCTCTCCCGGCTCCAGGTCGCGGGCGCCCTCGGGGCCCCAGAGATCGTCGAGGTGGACGCCGTAGTCGCAGAGGCCGCCGACCGTGCCGCGACGACCGCGGCTGGCAAGGGCATGGCGATCACCCGGGCGGCCCCGACCGGGCTGCTCGTCTACGGCGACCACGCGCTGCTCGTCACCGCGGTCCGCAACCTCCTCGACAACGCGGTGTCGTACTCGCCGGCGGGGACGAATGTCGGCGTCGGGGTGCGGCAGGTCGCCGACGCGGTCGAGATCGCCGTCGTCGACCAGGGCATCGGCATCTCGCCCGAGGAGCAGCAGCGGGTCTTCGAGCGCTTCTACCGGGCGGACCCGGCGCGCTCGCGGGACACCGGAGGCACGGGCCTCGGCCTGAGCATCGTCAAGCACGTCGCGGCCGACCACGGCGGCGAGATCACCGTGTGGTCGCTCCCCGGGCAGGGGTCGACCTTCACCCTGCGACTCCCGGTCGCGACGCTCCCGCCCGCGGACGCCGACGAGGCGCCCGCCCCCATCGACCCTGAGGAGTCCCCCGCGTGACCCGCATCCTGCTCGTCGAGGACGAGGAGTCCTACCGCGACCCGCTGTCCTACCAGCTCACCCGCGAAGGGTTCGAGGTGACGACGGCGGCGACGGGTCCGGACGGCCTCGCCGCCTTCGCCCGCGAGGGCGCTGACCTCGTCCTCCTCGACGTCATGCTGCCCGGGATGAACGGGGTGGAGGTGTGCCGCGAGCTGCGACGCACGAGCCGCGTGCCGGTCATCATGCTCACCGCGAAGGACGGCGAGATCGACAAGGTCGTGGGCCTCGAGATCGGCGCGGACGACTACGTGACGAAGCCGTACTCCTACCGGGAGCTGCTCGCCCGGATCCACGCGGTGCTCCGCCGCGCGGCGGAGGCCGCGGCAGACTCGGGCACCGTGGCAGCGCCGGTCGCTGCGGCCGTGCCATCCGCCTACGCGGGCGTCGACGACGACGACGAGCTGCTCGACGAGGTCCTCGAGCAGGGCCCGGTCCGGCTCGACCCGGACCGCCACGAGGTCACGGTGCGCGGCGTGCTCACGGCCTTCCCCCTCAAGGAGTTCGAGCTGCTCGAGCTGTTCCTGCGCAACTCCGGGCGCGTCCTCACCCGGGGCCAGCTCATCGATCGCATCTGGGGCTCGGACTACGTCGGGGACACCAAGACGCTCGACGTCCACGTCAAGCGCATCCGGGCGAAGATCGAGCAGGACCCGGCGAACCCGGTGCTGCTCGTCACGGTCCGCGGGCTCGGCTACAAGCTCACGGACACCGTGGCGTCTGGATCGTGACCTCACAGTTCATCTTGGGTTCACCTGGCGCCAGCCAGGAGGTCACCGAGCGTCCCTAACGTCGTCGGTGGTGAGCGCAGCAGCGCCACCGCAACGACATCAGAAGGATGGACGCGTCAGTGAACATCAACCTCACCCGTCGCACCGGGGCCGTCGCCCTCGTCGGCGTCCTGGCACTGGCCCTCACGGCGTGCGGGTCTGACAACCCCGTTCCCGCCTCGGCCGGGGCCGCGAACCAGTCGGCCGGCGCGCAGTCCCCCTCCGGCGACGCCGCCGCGTCGCTGACCGGCGAGCTCGCCGGAGCGGGTGCGAGCTCCCAGGAGTCCGCGCAGGAGGCGTGGCGGGCAGGCTTCCAGAGCCTCAACCCTGACGTCACCGTGACGTACGACCCGGTTGGCTCAGGCGGCGGACGCACCCAGTTCCTCGAGGGCGGGGTCCAGTTCGCCGGGTCGGACGCCGCGCTCAAGGACGACGAGCTCGCGAAGGCGAGCCAGCGCTGCTTCGGCGGTGCCGCGATCGACCTGCCGCTCTACATCTCCCCGATCGCCGTCATCTACAACCTCCCTGACGTCCCCGAGCTGCAGCTTGCGCCGGCGACGATCGCGGGCATCTTCGACCGCAAGATCACGAGCTGGGACGACGCCGCGATCGCGGCCGACAACCCGGGCGTCGAGCTGCCGAAGACGCCGATCACGCCCGTCAACCGCTCGGACGAGTCCGGCACGACGGAGAACTTCACCGAGTACCTCGCTGCGACCGCCGGTGACGCGTGGCCGCACGAGGCCTCGGGCGACTGGCCGGTCAAGGGCGGGCAGTCCGCGCAGGGCACCTCGGGCGTCGTCCAGACCGTCCAGGGTGGCGTCGGCACGATCGGCTACGCCGACGCGTCGAAGGCCGGCACGCTCGGCACCGCGAAGATCAAGGTCGGCGAGGAGTACGTCGCGTACTCGGCCGAGGCCGCCGCTGCGGTCGTCGACGCCTCGCCCCGTGCCGAGGGTCGTGGCGAGCACGACATCGTCGTCGAGCTGGACCGGGCGACGACGGCGCCGGGCGCCTACCCGCTCGTCCTCATCTCCTACGCCGTGGCGTGCGACACGTACACCGACGCGGCGCAGGGCGAGCTCGTCACGCAGTACCTCTCGTACCTCGCGAGCGTCGAGGGCCAGGACGCGGCGGCGAAGGCGGCCGGCTCCGCGCCGATCTCCGACGAGCTGCGCACCGACGTCGTCGCCGCGATCGACGCGATCAAGGTCGGATGACGTGACCTCACCGACCTCGTCCCCGGCGGGCGCCCCGGCGACCGCCGACCGGACCAGGTCCGTCCAGAAGCCCGGTCGGTCCCACGAACGTGGGGCCGGCCGGGTCTTCCGGTGGGCGGCCTCTGGTTCCGGCGCGTTCATCCTCCTCGTCCTCGCCGCCGTCGCGGCCTTCCTCGTGTGGAAGGGCTGGAGCGGTCTCACGACGCCCGCCGACACCCTCGCGGAGGAGATCTCGTGGTTCCCGGCCGAAGGCGGGTTCCTCGGCTTCGTCGGCCCGCTCGTCTTCGGCACGGTCCTCGCCTCGGCGATCGCGCTGCTGATCGCGGTCCCGGTGTCCGTCGGCGTCGCGCTGTTCATCTCGCACTACGCACCGCGCCGGCTCGCCTCGACCCTCGGGTACGCGGTCGACCTGCTCGCGGCGATCCCGTCGGTCGTCTACGGGTTGTGGGGCGCGCTCGTGCTCGCGCCTGCGGTGTTCCCGGCATGGCGCGGGCTGAGCGACGTCCTCGGCTGGCTGCCGTTCTTCGAGGGCCCGGCGGCGTCGCCGCCCCGGGTCGTCCTCACGGCGGGGCTCGTGCTCGCCGTCATGATCCTGCCGATCATCACCGCGGTCTCCCGCGAAGTCTTCCTGCAGACCCCCCGGCTGCACGAGGAGGCCGCGCTCGCCCTCGGTGCGACCCGGTGGGAGCTTGTCCGGATGGCCGTGCTGCCCTTCGGTCGTTCGGGCGTCATCTCGGCCGCGATGCTCGGGCTGGGCCGCGCGCTCGGGGAGACGATGGCCGTGCTCATGATCCTCTCGCCCGGCGCGCTGTACTCCTTCAAGCTGCTCGCCGCGGGCCAGCACCAGACGATCGCCGCGAACATCGCGCTGCAGTTCCCCGAGGCCAACCCGTTGGGCGTCTCGACGCTCATCGCGACGGGCCTCGTCCTCTTCGTCATCACGATGGCGGTCAACATGGCGGCTCGCGCGATCGTCGCGCGTCGCAAGGACTTCTCAGGAGCCAACTGATGAGCGCCCCCACGGCGACCCCGACGGGCGCCACCGTCGACGCCTCGCGCACCGCCAGGACACGGGAGCTGCTCCGCGGAGCGGATCCTCGCCGGCGCCGCACCGACAAGACGATGACGGTCGTCGTGAGTGCCGCGTTCGGGCTCGCGATGGTGCCGCTCGTCTCGGTCGTGTGGACCGTGCTCGCGAACGGGCTCGAGCGCCTCACCCCGTACTTCCTCACGCACTCGATGCGCGGGGTGTTCGGTGGGATGGACGCGGGCGGCATCTACCACGCGATCGTCGGCACGCTTGAGATCACCGCAGTTGCGGCGGTGCTGTCGGTGCCGATCGGACTGCTCGTCGCGATCTACCTCGTCGAGTACGGTCGCGGTCGGCTCGCACGGGCGGTGACGTTCTTCGTCGACGTCATGACGGGCATCCCATCGATCGTCGCGGGCCTGTTCGCGTATGCAGTGTTCGCGCTGCTCTTCGGGCCCGCGTACCGCGCGGGCGTCGTCGGCGCCGTCGCCCTGTCGGTCCTCATGATCCCGGTCGTCATCCGGTCCTGCGAGGAGATGCTGCGGCTCGTGCCGAACGAGCTGCGTGAGGCGTCTCTCGCGCTCGGGGTGCCGCGCTGGCTCACGATCGTCAAGGTCGTGCTGCGCACGTCGGTCGCGGGGATCACGACGGGCGTCATGCTCGCGATCGCGCGCGTCATCGGTGAGACGGCGCCGCTGCTCATCACGGTGGGCGCGACCGACTCGATCAACACCAACCCGCTCGACGGTCGCATGATGACGCTCCCGGTGTACGTGTTCCGGCAGTACTCCTCGGGCCTCGTGCCGTGCAACGACCCGGCTGCGGTGTGCATCCCGACCATCAACTACGACCGCGCGTGGGCCGCGGCGCTGGCGCTCATCGTCATCGTCATGCTGCTCAACCTCGTCGGTCGGCTCGTCAACCGCTACTTCGCCCCCAAGACCCTGAGCTGAGGACCCCTCCTGTGGCCACCACGATCGACGTCAAAGATCTCAACATCTACTACAGCGACTTCCTCGCGGTGCAGGACGTGTCGATGACCGTCCTGCCACGCGCCGTCACGGCCTTCATCGGCCCGTCGGGCTGCGGCAAGTCGACCTTCCTGCGCACGCTCAACCGGATGCACGAGGTCATCCCGGGGGCCCGCGTCGAGGGCTCGGTGCTGCTCGACGGCGTCGACCTCTACGGCGACGACGTCGACCCCGTCGCCGTGCGCCGCCAGGTCGGCATGGTGTTCCAGCGCCCCAACCCGTTCCCGACGATGTCCATCGCGGAGAACGTCCTCGCGGGGATCCGGCTCAACAACCGCCGCATCTCGAAGTCGGACGCGGCCGACACGGTCGAGAAGGCGCTGCGGGGCGCGAACCTGTGGAAGGAGGTCAAGGACCGCCTCGACCGCCCGGGTTCATCCCTCTCGGGCGGTCAGCAGCAGCGGCTGTGCATCGCGCGGGCGATCGCGGTCGAGCCGCAGGTGCTCCTCATGGACGAGCCGTGCTCGGCGCTCGACCCGATCTCGACGCTCGCGATCGAGGACCTCATCTCCCAGCTCAAGGACGAGTACACGATCGTCATCGTCACCCACAACATGCAGCAGGCCGCGCGGGTCTCGGACCGCACCGCGTTCTTCAGCATCGAGGGCACCGGCATGCCGGGACGTCTCGTCGAGATGGACGACACCGCGACGATGTTCTCCGCCCCGTCCGTCCAGGCGACCGAGGACTACATCTCGGGCCGCTTCGGCTGAGCCGGGCCCAGGGTCGTCGGGTCCAGGGTCATTGGGCTCGGTCCGTGGGGCAGGGCTGCCGGGGGGCTGCTGTGCGCCGCGGGCCGGGCGGGGCGGGAACGACGAGGCGCCCGCCTCCCGGTGGAGGGGGGGGGGGCGCCTTCTCGTGCGCTGGGCGGCTCAGAGTTCGCGGGAGGCCGCGTCGATCTCGGCCTGGTACTCGGCGAGCGTGCCGTCGAGGACGACGGAGGGGGCGGTCGCGGAGCCGGACGTCGGGGACGCCACGGTGACCTGGACCGTGGCGCCGGGCGCGACGCCGAGGGCGGGCAGCGGGACCGAGGTGCCGGCCGATCCGAGCAGGACGGTCTCACCGGCGGCGACGGGGACGTCGACGGCGGGGGCGGAGCCGACCGTGAGACTCACGACCGTGTCCTCGCTGCCCGTGCTCGTGAGCGCGCCGATGAGAACGGCGGGCTCGTCGGCGGACGGGGCGAGCACGAGGAGGTTCTCTGCGCGGAGCGTGTCGCTCACGACGAGGCGCGTGCCGTCGGAGGCCGCGTAGTCGCGCTCCGTCGTCACGGGGCTCATGACCGAGCAGCCGGACAGGACGAGGCTGAGGCCGGCGGCGGCCGTGACGGCGGCGCGGAGCGGGCGCGGTGCGCGGGCCGCCGTGGTGGTGCTGCGGGACACGGGTTCCTCCAGGTCTGACGCCCAGGCGGCGTCGAACGATCCGGCCGAACGGGGCCGACGACGAGCAGGGCCAAGCCTACCGGTGCGGACACAGGTGTCATGAAGAGGTCTCCCTGGGGCCGTCGACGCGATCCGTCCGCGGGCCGCACCGGCGACGCGAGATCGGCCGACCCCCGCGTGACCTGCGGTTTTGTCTTGGACGGCCTGGTCAGGGCTCTGTGACCGGATGGTAGGATGGGAGACCGCGAAAGGGGACATCTCAAGATGACTTTCACCGTTGGGGAGACCGTGGTCTACCCGCACCACGGCGCAGCCCTGATCCAGGAGATCAAGCAGCGCACCATCCGTGGCGAGGAGAAGACCTACCTCAAGCTCAAGGTCGCCCAGGGGGACCTCACGATCGAGGTCCCTGCCGAGAACGTCGACCTCGTCGGCGTCCGTGACGTCGTCGGCCAGGAAGGCCTCGAGAAGGTCTTCGAGGTGCTCCGCGCCCCGTACACCGAAGAGCCGACCAACTGGTCGCGTCGGTACAAGGCCAACCTCGAGAAGCTCGCCTCGGGCGACGTCATCAAGGTGGCCGAGGTCGTCCGCGACCTCTCGCGCCGGGACGCAGACCGCGGCCTGAGCGCCGGCGAGAAGCGCATGCTCTCGAAGGCCCGCCAGATACTCGTCTCCGAGCTCGCACTCGCCGAGCACACGGAGGAGGAGAAGGCCGAGGCCATCCTCGACGAGGTCCTCGCCTCCTGACCATGTCCACCGGCCACGGGACCGGGGTCGCCGCCGTCCTCACGGCAGCGGGCTCGGGGACGCGACTCGGACACGCGACGCCCAAGGGGCTCGTCCCGCTCAGGGACGAGCCTCTCGTGCGTCATGCGGCCCGCAGGCTCCTCGCCGCCGGGGTGGACGCGCTCGTCGTCACGGCCCCCGCCGACCACCTCGCAGCCATGGCCGACGCGCTCGCCGGTCTCGGTGAGGTGCGGGT
>JAFABT010000300.1 GCA_023425905.1 Actinomycetes bacterium
GTCCAGCACGCTCCCCCTAGCCGGCGACTTCTTTAACACGGCGCAGCCCGGCCGGGCTGCGCCGGGGGTCCCGACGCGGTGACAGCACAAGTTGTAGAGTCGCCGCAGTTTCGTTATCTCGAGAGGACTGTCACGTGCGACCGCAGGGACAGACACGATGACCCGATACGTGGGCCGACGCGCCTTGCAGATGATCCCGGTGTTCCTCGGGGCCACGCTGCTCATCTACACCATGGTGTTCCTGCTCCCGGGCGACCCGGTGCTCGCCCTCGGCGGCGACAGAGGTCTGTCCGAGGCGCAAGCGGCACGGCTTCGGGCCGAGTTCAACCTCGATCAGCCGTTCATCATGCAGTACCTGCTCTACCTCAAGGGCATCCTCACCCTCGACTTCGGCACGTCCTTCTCAGGGCGCCCGGTCATCGACGAGATCGCGGGTGCGTTCCCGACGACGGTGCAGCTCGCGTTCATGGCGATCGCCTTCGAGGCGATCCTCGGTGTCGGATTCGGCCTCGTCGCGGGCCTCCGCAAGGGCAAGTTCTTCGACGCGACCGTGCTCGTCGTCTCGCTGCTCGTCATCGCCGTCCCGACCTTCGTCATCGGCTTCGTGCTCCAGTTCGTCGTCGGGGTGCGACTCGCCTGGTTGCCGGTCACCGTCGGCGCAGACGTGAACTTCAAGTCCTTGCTCATGCCAGCCATCGTGCTCGGAGCGGTGTCCTTCGCCTACGTCCTGCGGCTCACCCGCACGTCTGTCGCGGAGAACCTCACCGCGGACCACGTGCGAACAGCGACCGCCAAGGGCCTCTCGCGCCCGCGCGTCGTCTCCGTCCACGTGCTGCGGAACTCGCTCATCCCCGTCGTCACCTTCCTCGGCGCCGACCTCGGCGCTCTCATGGGTGGCGCGATCGTCACCGAGGGCATCTTCGGGATCAACGGCGTCGGCGGCACGCTCTACCGCGCGATCATCAAGGGCGAGCCGACGACGGTGGTCAGCTTCGTCACCGTCCTCGTCGTCGTCTACATCGTCTCCAACCTGCTCGTGGACCTGCTCTACGCGGTCCTGGACCCGAGGATCCGTTATGCCTGAGACCACCCGCCCCGCGCGTCCCGGTCAGGAGCACTACGCCTCGCCGGTCGAGGAGGTCGGGCTCGGAGCCGTCGACGCCGTCAAGGTGGACGAGGCGCCATCGAGCCTGTGGCGCGACGCCTGGCGTGAGCTGCGTCGCCGACCCATGTTCTGGGTCTCCGCCTCGCTCATCCTGCTCGTCATCGTCGTCGCGGCCTTCCCGTCTCTCTTCACGTCCGTCGACCCCGCCTACGGCGACCTCTCGCGGTCGTACGGGGAGGCCACGACCAGCAACCCGCTCGGGTTCACCCGGCAGGGTCAGGACGTCTACTCGCGCATCATCTACGGCGCGCGCGCGTCCGTGTCGGTCGGCGTCCTCGCGACGATCTGCGTCGTCCTGCTCGGTGGCACGCTCGGCGCGCTCGCTGGCTACTTCGGTGGCTGGCTCGACTCGCTCCTGTCACGGATCACGGACATCTTCTTCGCCGTCCCGCTCGTCCTCGCCGCGATCGTCGTCATGCAGGTCTTCGACGCGTCGATCCTCAGCGTCGTCACCGTCCTCGCGGTGTTCGGGTGGCCCCAGATCGCTCGCATCACGCGTGGCGCGGTCATGGAGGTGAAGAACTCCGACTTCATCACCGCAGCAACGTCGCTCGGCTCGACGAGACTGTCGATTCTCGCCCGCCACGTCGTGCCCAACGCGATCGCTCCCGTCATCGTCATCGCGACGGTGTCGCTCGGTACGTTCATCGTCGCCGAGGCCACGCTGTCCTACCTCGGCATCGGGTTGCCGCCGAGCACCATCTCGTGGGGTGCGGACATCGCCCGGGCCCAGACAGGGCTGCGGACCGACCCCTCGGTCCTCTTCTGGCCCGCGGGCGCACTCGGCCTCACGGTGCTCAGCTTCATCATGCTCGGAGACGTCGTCCGCGACGCGCTCGACCCCAAGTCGCGGAAGCGGTGACCACCATGACCGAGACACTCCCCGCCGCGAGCGGCGTCGACGACGCCCCGCTGCTCGAGATCAAGGACCTCCAGGTCTCCTTCACGACGGCCGTCGGCGAGGTGCACGCCGTGCGCGGCGCCAACCTCGCCGTCTACCCGGGCCAGACGGTCGCGATCGTCGGCGAGTCCGGCTCGGGCAAGTCGACGACGGCCCATGCCGTCATCGACCTGCTTCCTGGGACCGGCCGCATCACGGGCGGTCAGATCCTCTTCGACGGCAAGGACCTCACCGCGGCGTCCGCGAAGGACATCGTCGCGATCCGGGGCCGCGACATCGGCCTCGTCCCGCAGGACCCGATGTCGAACCTCAACCCCGTGTGGTCGATCGGCTACCAGGTGGCCGAGACGCTCAAGGCCAACAACGTCGACGTCTCGCGCATGAAGCGCAGCAGGCTCTCGGCAGGCATCGCCAACCTCGACGAGGACGACCGGATCTACCTCGGGCGCACCCAGAAGGTCGAGCTGCTCAAGGCGGTGCGGGCCGCGCTCGACACGTCGGGGCAGGCCGACGGCGAGTCGCGCACGGCCGAGCTCGCGGACCGCCTGCGCGTCGGCGCGGACACCCGGGCGACGGTCGAGCGCGTCGTCACGGCGGCCGGCGTCCCGAACGCGGTCGAGCTCGTCCGCACCCACGTCACCCCGGGGGAGGGCCGCAAGGCACGCCGGGACCGCGTCGCAGGCCTCCTGGCCGAGGCCGGGCTGCCGGACGCCGAGCGTCGCGCCAAGCAGTTCCCGCACGAGTTCTCCGGTGGCATGCGGCAGCGCACGCTCATCGCGATCGGCCTCGCCGCACGCCCCAAGCTGCTCATCGCCGACGAGCCCACCTCGGCGCTCGACGTCACGGTGCAGCGCCAGATCCTCGACCACCTCGGCGAGCTCACCCAGGAGCTCGGCACCGCGGTGCTCTTCATCACGCACGACCTCGGTCTCGCGGCCGAGCGTGCCGAGCACCTCGTCGTCATGTACCGCGGCCAGGTCGTCGAGTCTGGCCCCGCGATCGACATCCTCCGTGCCCCCCGGCACCCGTACACGAAGCGACTGGTCGCCTCGGCGCCCTCGCTCGCCTCGCGCCGCATCCAGAGCGCGAAGCAGGCAGGCGTCGAGACGACCGAGCTGCTCGCGGCGACGGGCGGCGACGGCGTGAGCACGGAGCGCGACGACGTCGTCGAGGTGAAGAACCTCACGAAGGTCTTCCAGATCCGCGGCGGCGGCAAGGGTGCGGCGAAGGACTTCAAGGCCGTCGACGACGTGTCCTTCACGCTCAAGCGCGGAACGACGCTCGCCCTCGTCGGTGAGTCCGGCTCGGGCAAGTCGACCGTCGCCAACATGATGCTCAACCTGCTGCCGCCGACGGAGGGGTCGATCCTCTTCGACGGCGTCGACCTCGCGACGCTGGGGCGCAAGGAGCTCTTCCGCTTCCGCAGCCGCGTCCAGCCGATCTTCCAGAACCCCTACGGCTCGCTCGACCCCATGTACTCGATCTACCGCACGATCGAGGAGCCGCTGCGCGTGCACGGCGTGGGGGACAAGGCGAGCCGCGAGGCGAAGGTCCGCGACCTGCTCGACAAGGTCGCACTGCCGGAGTCCGTCATGCGGCGGTTCCCGAACGAGCTCTCGGGCGGGCAGCGGCAGCGCGTCGCGATCGCCCGTGCGCTCGCCCTCGACCCCGAGGTCGTCGTGTGCGACGAGGCGGTCTCGGCGCTCGACGTGCTCGTCCAGGCGCAGATCCTCCAGCTGCTCAACGACCTGCAGAGCGAGTTCGGGCTCAGCTACCTGTTCATCACGCACGACCTCGCCGTCGTGCGGCAGATCGCCGACCAAGTGTGCGTCATGCAGAACGGCCGCATCGTCGAGCAGGCGACGACGGACGAGGTGTTCGACACCCCGCAGCACGAGTACACGAAGGCGCTGCTCGCGGCGATCCCGGGCGCGTCGATCGAGCTCGGCGTCGACGCCCCCTGAGGCAGCAGGTGCCCTCCCGCGAGGGTGCCGCAGACGCCCCGGCGGCGTGCGTGAGGCAGCGCACAACGCCGGGGCGTCGCCGCATCCAGGGCCTGGGCGGTAGAATCGCCCGGCGTCTCATGGCGAGACGCGCCTCCCAACCCCTGAGATGAGTTACTCGTATGCCCTTGCGCTCCGATCTGCGCAACGTCGCCATCGTCGCCCACGTCGACCACGGCAAGACCACCCTCGTGGACGCGATGCTCCACCAGTCCGGCGCCTTCGGTGCGCACGCCCACGTCGATGAACGGGCCATGGACTCGGGAGACCTCGAGCGCGAGAAGGGCATCACGATCCTCGCGAAGAACACCGCGGTCCGGTACACCGGTCCTGCGGCGGCGGAGTTCGGCCACCCCGACGGCATCACGATCAACGTCATCGACACCCCGGGTCACGCCGACTTCGGCGGTGAGGTCGAGCGCGGCCTGTCGATGGTCGACGGTGTCGTCCTCCTCATCGACGCGTCCGAGGGCCCGCTCCCGCAGACGCGGTTCGTGCTGCGCAAGGCGCTCGCCGCGAAGCTCCCTGTCATCCTCGTCGTCAACAAGGTCGACCGACCGGACTCGCGCATCTCCGAGGTCGTCGGCGAGGCCACCGACCTGCTGCTCGGCCTCGCGTCCGACCTCGCGGACGAGGTCCCCGACCTCGACCTCGACGCGATCCTCGACGTCCCTGTCGTCTACGCCGCCGCCAAGGCGCGGCGCGCCCAGCTCGAGCAGCCCGCAGACGGCACGGTCCCGGAGAACGAGGACCTCGAGCCGCTGTTCCGGATGATCCTCGACAAGATCCCTGCCCCCTCCTACGAGGAGGGCGCGCCGCTCCAGGCGCACGTGACCAACCTCGACGCGTCGCCGTTCCTCGGACGGCTCGCGCTGCTGCGCGTCTTCAACGGCACGATCCGCAAGGGTCAGACGGTCGCGTGGGCACGCCAGGACGGCACGCTGCAGAACGTCCGCATCACCGAGCTCCTCGAGACCAAGGCGCTCGACCGCGTGCCGACCGAGTCCGCGGGCCCCGGCGACATCGTCGCCGTCGCCGGCATCGCCGACATCACGATCGGTGAGACCCTCACCGACGCGGACGACCCCCGTCCGCTCCCGCTCATCACGGTGGACGACCCCGCGATCTCGATGACCATCGGGATCAACACGTCCCCGCTCGCGGGTAAGGGCGGCAAGGGGCACAAGGTCACCGCCCGCCAGGTCAAGGACCGCCTCGACTCCGAGCTCATCGGTAACGTCTCTCTCAAGGTGCTCCCGACCGAGCGGCCGGACGCCTGGGAGGTCCAGGGCCGCGGCGAGCTCGCGCTCGCGATCCTCGTCGAGCAGATGCGCCGCGAGGGCTTCGAGCTCACCGTCGGCAAGCCGCAGGTCGTCACGCGGACGATCGACGGCAAGGTCCACGAGCCCATGGAGCACATGACGATCGACGTCCCCGAGGACTACCTCGGCGCCGTCACGCAGCTGCTCGCGCAGCGCAAGGGCCGCATGGAGACGATGTCCAACCATGGCACCGGCTGGGTGCGCATGGAGTTCGTCGTCCCGGCGCGGGGCCTCATCGGCTTCCGCACCCAGTTCCTCACCGAGACCCGCGGCACCGGGATCGCGTCCTCGCTCGCGCACGGCTACGAGCCGTGGGCCGGCCCGATCGAGACCCGCAGCACCGGCTCGCTCGTCGCCGACCGCGCGGGCAAGGTCACGCCGTTCGCGATGATCAACCTCCAGGAGCGCGGCTCGTTCTTCGTCGACCCCACGCAGGAGGTCTACGAGGGCATGATCGTCGGCGAGAACTCCCGCAACGAGGACATGGACGTCAACATCACGAAGGAGAAGAAGCTGACGAACATGCGTTCGTCGACTGCTGACAACTTCGAGAACCTCGTGCCGCCGCGCAAGCTCACGCTCGAGGAGTCGCTGGAGTTCGCGCGCGAGGACGAGTGCGTCGAGGTCACCCCGGAGGTCGTCCGCATCCGCAAGGTCGTGCTGGACCAGGTCGAGCGTGCCCGTTCGGCGGCACGCGCCCGCAGGGCGTGAGTCGCGTCTGATGGGGCGGCACGCTGCGCGGGGCCCGGCCGTCGTCGCGGTGCACGCGCACCCTGACGACGAGACGTTGTGGACGGGTGGGCTCCTCGCGACCTTCGCGGCCGCGGGTGCCCCCGTCACGGTCGTCACATGCACCCGGGGGGAGCGCGGCGAGGTCATCGGCTCCGCCCTCGCGCACCTCGAGGGTGACGGGCCTGCCCTTGCTTCGCACCGCGCGGG
>JAFABT010000076.1 GCA_023425905.1 Actinomycetes bacterium
ATGCGCGAGGGCGGCAGGGGTCACGGAACCGCCCGGGACGGGCGCCGACCCGTCGGGAGCCACCGCACCGGCCTCCTCCATCGCCGCTCGCACCGCGCCGCGGACCGCGACCCGCACGGCGTCCTCCGTGTGCCGCGCGAGCCGGCGTTGCAGCTCGAGGAGGTCCTTGCCCTAGCCGAGCACGACCGCGCCGGTGCCGCGCTCTTCGACGACGCGGAACGTCATCCGCAGGTGCGCGGGCAACCGCTCGGCGTCCCACGCGCCGTCCGGGACGTCGACGCCGCGCAATGCGCGCACCGCCCGGGTGAAGGACTCCCGCAGGCTCGGGGCGGCGTCGGCCGCGCGGACGGTGTCCGCCCACGACGCCTCGTGCTCGTCGAGCCACGCGGCAACCTGCGCCGCGACGTCGGGCGCGGGGACCAGCTGCACGCGGACGGGCTTGGGCAGCGCCCGGATCGCCGCGGTGAGCAGCTCGAGCCGCAGCCCCGGGACCATCCGGTCGAAGCCCTCCGGGCGCACCCGGTTGAGCGCGACGACCGGCACGTGCACGGTCACGCCGTCGGCGGCCGTCCCGGGCGAGAACTGGTACGTGAGCGGCAGCTCGAGGTCGCCGTGCGGCCACGACGTCGGGAAGTCCGTCGCGGAGACCGCGTCCCGCTCGGGCGCGAGCATCTCCGGGGTGAAGGTGAGCAGCTCCGGGTCGGCGCGCCGGGCGGTCTTCCACCACTGGTCGAAGTGCCGTGCGGAGACGACGTCGGCGGGCACCCGGGCGTCGTAGAAGGCGTAGAGGACGTCGTCGTCGACGACGAGGTCGTGCCGGCGGGCGCGGGCCTGGAGGTCGCTCGCCTCGGCGAGCAACGCGCGGTTGTCATGGAAGAACCTGTGGTGCGTCGTCCACTCGCCCTCGACGAGCGCGTGCCGCAGGAACATCTCGCGCGCGTGCACCGGGTCGACCTTCGCGAAGAGCACCTTGCGGCCCGTGACGATCGGCAGTCCGTGCAGCAGCACCCGCTCGAGCGCGGTCGCCGCGCCCTGCTTGGTCGACCACGCGGGGTCGGAGTACGTCCGACGCACGAGGTGCGCGCCGATCTCCTCCGCCCACTCCGGCTGGATCCGGGCGACGTCCCGCGCCCACAGCCGCGACGTCTCGACGAGCTCGCCCGCCATGACCCACGCCGGCGGCCGCTTCGCGAGGCCCGAGCCGGGGAAGATCGCGAAGCGTGCCCCGCGCGCCCCGAGGTACTCGTTGCGGGGACGCGCCCGGCCCTGCGCGCTCGCCTTGTCGCGCCGATCGCCCGCACCCTTGCGCACCTCGGTCGCCTCCTGCATGCCGAGCTGGGAGAGCAGCCCCGCGAGCAGCGACTGGTGGATGCGGTCGGCGTCCCACGTGAGGCGCAGGTCCGCTGCGTCGCGCTCGACCTCGACCGCGCGCGCCGTCGCCCCGGATGCCCCGCGACGCTCGATGCGGGTCTCGGTGCTCGTCACCTGCGCGGCCCGCGCGTTCACCGTCATGCCGAGCGGCTTGGCGGTCTCGCGCAGCTGCGCGACGACGTCCTGCCACTCGCGCAGCCGCAGCCAGGACAGGTGCTCGGCCTTGCACATCCGGCGGAACGCCGATCCCGACAGCTCGCGCTGCTGGGTGCGGACGTACTCCCACAGGTTGAGGTAGCTGAGGAAGTCCGACGTCGGGTCCGCGAAGCGGGCGTGCTGCTGGTCGGCGTGCTCGCGCTGCTCCGCAGGCCGCTCGCGGGGGTCCTGGATCGACAGGGCAGCCGCGATGATCATGACCTCTCGGGCGACGCCGCGGCGCGACCCCTCGACGACCATGCGGGCGAGGCGCGGGTCCATCGGCAGCTGCGCGAGGGAGCGGCCGGTGCTCGTGAGCCGGGTGCGGGTCCGCGCGGTCGCCTCGGGGTCGTCGGTCTCGGTCTGGGTCGTCTCGATCGCGCCGAGCTCGCGCAGCAGCATGACGCCGTCGCGGACGGCCCGGACGTCGGGCGGGTCGACGAAGGGGAAGGCGGCGACGTCCTCGGGGGAGGACGCGACGCGGACCGCGATCATCTGGAGGATGACCGAGGCGAGCGACGTCCGGAGGATCTCCGGCTCGGTGAACTCCGGGCGCGCGAGGTAGTCCTCCTCGGAGTACAGCCGGATGGCGACGCCGTCCGCGACTCGGCCGCAGCGCCCGGAGCGCTGGTTGGCCGACGCCTGCGAGATCGGCTCGATCGGCAGCCGCTGGACCTTGGTGCCTTTGGAGTACCGCGAGATGCGCGCGGTCCCCGTGTCGACGACGAACCGGATGCCCGGGACGGTGAGTGACGTCTCGGCGACGTTCGTCGCGAGGACGACGCGGCGGGTGCCGTGCGCCTCGAAGACCCGGTGCTGCTCCGCGGCGGACAGTCGGCCGTAGAGCGGAAGCAGCTCGACGGCGTCAGGCCGACGCAGGTCCTGGGCGCGCGGGCCCAGGTGGGACGCGAGCGCGTCGGCGGCGTCCCGGATCTCGCGCTCGCCCGAGAAGAAGCACAGGACGTCGCCCGGGCCCTGCGCGACGAGCTCGTCGACCGCGGCGCACAGCGCGGTCATCGGGTCCTCGTCCTCGCCCGGGGGCCGGTACCGCACCTCGACGGGGAAGGTGCGTCCCGTGACCTCGACGACGGGGGCGGGGGCGCCCTCGGGGTGCTCGGGCGTCGGAGCGGAGCGGAAGTGCTCCGCGAACCGGGCCGAGTCGATCGTCGCGGACGTGATGACGAGCTTGAGGTCGGGGCGCCGGGGCAGCAGCCGCGAGAGGTACCCGAGGACGAAGTCGATGTTGAGGGACCGCTCGTGGGCCTCGTCGATGATGAGCGTGTCGTACGCGCGGAGCATCGGGTCGCGCTGGATCTGGGCGAGCAGGATGCCGTCCGTCATCACCTTGACGAGGGTGTCCGTGCTCGACTCGTCCGTGAAGCGCACCTGGTAGCCGACGATCTCGCCGAGCGCGTCGGTGCGACCGGTGATCTCCTCGCTGATGCGCTCCGCGACGGTGCGCGCCGCGATCCGGCGGGGCTGGGTGTGACCGATCTGACCCTCGCGGCCCCGGCCGAGCTCGAGGGCGATCTTGGGCAGCTGGGTCGTCTTCCCCGAGCCGGTCTCGCCCGAGACGATGACGACCTGATGGTCGCGGATCGCGGCTGCGATCTCCTCACGACGCGCGGAGACGGGGAGCTGCTCGGGGTAGGCGATCGGGGGGACGGCGACGGCGCGGCGTGCGTCCGCGCGACGGGCGAGGGCGGCGAGGTCTGCGGT
>JAFABT010000342.1 GCA_023425905.1 Actinomycetes bacterium
GCCTCCGCGAGCGCGGCGAACTCCTCGACGCCGAGGCGCTCCCCGCGCGCCTGCGGGTCGATCCCGGCGGCGACGAGTGCCGCCTGCGCCCCGTCACCCGACCCCGCGAGCGAGGCGAGCGCGGCGCGCAAGGTCTTGCGGCGCTGGGCGAAGGCCGCGTCGACGACGGCGAACACCTGCTGCCGGGAGGCCCTCGTGGCGGGCGGCTCGCGACGGACGACGTCGACGAGCGCGGAGTCGACGTTCGGCACGGGCCAGAACACCGACCGGCCGATCGTCGACGTGCGGCGGGCAGCGGCGTACCACGCGGCCTTGACCGACGGGATCCCGTAGGTGCGCGAGCCGGGCGGGGCGGCGAGCCGGTCCGCGACCTCGGCCTGGACCATGACGAGGCCGCGCTCGAGCGAGTCGAAGCGCTCGAGGAAGGTGAGGAGCACCGGGACGGAGACGTTGTACGGCAGGTTGGCGACGAGGGCCGTCGGGGCGCCCGGGAGCGACGTCACCGCGAGCGCGTCGGCGAGCACGACCTCGAGCCGCTCCGCCTGGGCCGGCAGGTGCTCGGCGACCGTCGCGGGGAGCTGGCGCGCGAGGACGGGGTCGATCTCGACGGCGACGACGCTCGCCCCCGCCTCGAGCAGGCCGAGCGTGAGCGAGCCCAGACCCGGGCCGACCTCGACGACGTGCTCGCCCTCGACCACGCCGGCCTGTCGGACGATCTTGCGCACCGTGCCGCCGTCGAGCAGGAAGTTCTGCCCGAGGGTCTTCGTGGGGCGGATGCCGAGGCGCCCCGCCAGGTCCCGGATCTCAGCCGGCCCCAGCAGGGCACCTCGGGTCTCGTCCATGGAGGAGAGCCTAGGTGCTCTCCGGTCGCGCGACCGCCTCGAGGACGAGTGACGGCGCGCGGCGCCCGCTCACGCGGACCGTGCCGGCGCTCAGGTGAACAGGCGCGGCCCGCAGTGCGGCCACTGACCCGCGCCGGAGCGCGAGTAGAGGATCTTCGCGCGCTTGAGCTGCTCGGACGAGGACGCCTTCGACGGCAGGCCCTTGCCGCCGACGCTGCGCCAGGTCGCGACCGAGAACTGGTAGAGGCCGTGGTAGAGCCCGTTGCGCGACACGACCGTCGGCGAGCCGCCGGACTCGCACTTGGCGAGCGCCGCCCAGTTGAGACCGTCGGGGTCCTTGGGGCCGCGCTTGTCCGACCCGACCTTCTCCTCGCGCTTCTTCGTGCCCACGCGGACGACCTCGGTCACGGGCTTCTTCGTCACCTCGTCGGAGACGACGAACTTCTCGGTGACCTTGCCGTCGACGCGCGTCACGGTCGTGACGACCGTGCGCTTGCCGTCCTTGCCCTTGGTGAGGACGGTGCGGTCGTCCGTGTACCGCGAGGAGTCCTTCTCGGTCTCGGAGTCGTGCTTGATCGTCGTCACCTTCGTCACGTCCTCGATGACGACGCGGCGGACGACGAGCTGCGGGGTGCCGTCCTTGGCGTGCTCGACGGTCACCCGGTCGAGCTCCGAGAGCTCGACGCCGAGGCCGGCGAGGATCTCGTCGACAGGGAGCGAGCCGTCCTGCGCGGTGCGGGTCTCGCCGTCGACGCGCACGTCGACCGGGCCCGACACGGTGAGGTCGAGCGGGAGGTCGGCACGAGCGCCGCTACGCGAGGCGACGAGGCTGACCTTGTCGCCTCGCATCGCGAGCGCCGCGAGCGCGTCGGTCGCGCTCAGCGCAGTCGTCCACACGAGCTGGGTCTCGCCGTCGACGAGCACGGACACGCGGTCTGCGTGCCGCACGACGATGTCGCTGCCATCTCCGAGTGCACGCTCCGGCGCGGGCACGACGTCGTCGTGCGGGCCGATGACGATGCCCTCGTCCTTGAGCAGACCCGCGACCGAGCCAGCGAAGGTCGACACGGTGCGGAGCTCGCCGTCGACGTCGACCGTCACGGACTTGTGCGCCTCACCGACCGCGACCGCGGCGCCGACGCCCGTCGTGAGGGCGATGACCGTGACGATCGCGGTCGCGCGGCGCGAGACCCCACGGCGAGGACGCGAGGCGGGGCCCCACGCGTCACGCGCGGCGTCGGCGTCGTGCGCGGGCTGGGAGTCGTGCGCGGGCTGGGTGGGACGCAGGCGCCGGGCGAGGCCGTCGCGGAGGGCTGAGAAGTTCACACAAGTCCAGACGTCGTACTGTCCGGCCACGGGGTTCCGGCGCGCACGCGCGCCACGACCACACGGTGCATCCGTGCAGCGCACGAGCCCGTGAGGCGTCCCGATCCGGCTGTCGACACGTCCGGGCCGCGGGAGGTGAGGGCGCGGCGTCCGGTCGTCCACCGGGGCGAGCCGCGCTCTCGAACGAGAGCCCGACGCCGGCCCGGGCGGATTCACCGTAACCGCTTCGTGATCTGCGGGACAAGGTGGGTGCGACGGATCTCACCCTGCCGGGCTCAGTACCAGCCGTGCTTCTTCGAGTGCGACCACGCGTCGCACGGAGTGCCGTACCGGTTCTTGATGTACCCCAAGCCCCACGTGATCTGGGTCTTCGCGCTCGTGCGCCAGTCGGCCCCGACGCTCGCCATCTTCTTGCCGGGCATGGCCTGCGGGATGCCGTACGCGCCCGAGCTCTTGTTGTGCGCGTTGACGCGCCAGCCGCTCTCCTTCTTCCACAACGAGTACAGGCACGCGAACTCGTCGTCGCCCCAGCCGCGCTCCGCCGCCATCTTCTTGCCGAGCGCCTGCGCCGAACCTGGCGACACCGCCGGGACGTCGGGGACCGTCATCGTGCCGCGGAGCACGACGCGGTCGACCGGCTCCGTGAGGACGACCGACGCGACCTCCTCCCGCCCGACCTCGACGCCGCCGACGACGACCGCGCGGTACGTGACGCGCCGCGTGCCGACCTTCCCCTGGCTCTGGACGCGGACCGTGCCGGTCGCAAGGGCGTCGTCCTCGATCTCCCGCTCCTCGAAGGGCACCGTCTCCGTGACCGTCCCCGTCTCGGACGCGGCACGCGTGACGAGGATCGCGAGCCCGTCGACCGTCGACGCGTCGAGCGGCACCGAGAGCGTGTCGTGCTCGCCCAGCACGAGGCCGACCTCGAGCAGCGCCTCGCGCACCGTCGGCGCGGAGGTGACGACGTCGAGGACCTGATCGTCGACGAGGACGCTCACGGCCTTCTGCGTCGAGACCCGCAGCACCGCGCCGCGCACGAGCGGGGCGGAGCGGGACGCGGACAACCGCGGCTCCCCGCGTGCGGAGAGCTCGTCCGCCGCCTCGCCTGCCGTGAGGGCCGTCGTCCACACGGTCCGGACGGCGCCGTCGACCTCGACCGTGATCTCACGCCCGTGGCGGACGACGATCTCGCCGCCGTCCCCGATGGTCGTGGCCGGCGCGGGGACGACGAGGTCGCCGTCGCCGTGCGGGACGCCGGCGGTCGCGAGCACGTGCGCGACGGTGCGACCGAAGCCGTCGACCGTGACGACGGTGCCGTCGACGTCGAGCGTGACGACCTTGTGCATGCCGGAGAACCCGACCATGCCCGCGGCCACGAGGACGAGGGTGAGGAGCTGGCCCCAGCCGCGCGCGCCGCTCGGGCGGGCGAGTCGGCCGAGGCGAGCAGCGCCGCGCGCGGG
>JAFABT010000078.1 GCA_023425905.1 Actinomycetes bacterium
GCGACCGAGCTCGGCGTACCGCGCCTCGGTCGCAGCCTTCGCAGGCCGCCACCAGTCCTCGTTCTCGCGGTACCAGGCGATCGTCGCCACGAGCCCCGCGCGCAGGTCGGTGTACTGCGGCTCCCAACCGAGCTCCTCGCGCAGCAGCGTCGCGTCGATCGCGTACCGCAGGTCGTGGCCGGGGCGGTCGTTGACGTGCTCGAAGTCGTCAGGTGCGCGTCCGAACGCCTCGAGCAGCGTCCGCACGACCTCGAGGTTCGACGTCTCGCCGTCGGCTCCGATGAGGTACGTCTCCCCGGCACGCCCGCGGGTGAGGATCTCCCACACGGCGGTGTTGTGGTCCTCGACGTGGATCCAGTCGCGCACGTTCTCGCCCGTGCCGTAGAGCTTGGGCCGCACACCGTCGATGAGGCTCGTGACCTGGCGCGGGATGAACTTCTCGACGTGCTGGTACGGGCCGTAGTTGTTCGAGCAGTTCGAGATTGTCGCCTCGAGACCGAAGGACCGCACCCAGGCGCGGACGAGGAGGTCGGAGCCGGCCTTGGACGCGGAGTACGGGCTCGAGGGGTTGTACGGCGTCGTCGGCGTGAACTTCGCCGGGTCGTCGAGCTCGAGGTCGCCGTAGACCTCGTCGGTCGAGACGTGGTGGAACCGCACGGCGTGCCGTCGCGCCGACTCGAGCAGCGTGAACGTCCCGACGAGGTTCGTCTGGATGAAGGGGGAGGGGTCGGAGAGCGAGTTGTCGTTGTGCGACTCCGCGGCGAAGTGGACGACCGCGTCGACCCCGCCCACGAGTCCGTCGACGAGGTCCGCGTCCGCGACGTCGCCCTCGACGAAGGTGATCCGGTCCGCGACCGGCACGAGCGAGGCGCGGTCACCCGCGTACGTGAGCTTGTCGAGGACGGTCACGTCGACCTCGGGATGATCGCGAACGACGAGGTGGACGAAGTTGGCGCCGATGAAGCCGGCGCCACCGGTGACGAGGATGCGCATGTGGACATCCTGCCGGTCTAGGCAGTCACGACCAAGGCGAGCGCTCAGGTGTCAGCCGTGCGGCGTATCTCTCGCGCCAGTCGGCGAAGACGGAGACGGCCTGCACCCATCCGAGCTGGCCGCCCCACCGACCGAACTCCGCGTGACGATCCGGCTGCGCGAGGTCGTTGACCACGTTGTCGGCGAGGAGCGATCGAGCGATGTCGTCGTCGAGCACCCGGCTGGCCAGGTGTGCCACCGCGGCGGGCGTCGCCTGACGCTTCGGACCGGGCTCGCGCCGATCCCGCGGGTCGTTGGTCGAAGGCAGCCTAGCAACGGTGCGATCGGCAGCAGCCTCGAGCAGAGTACGCGACCGGCTTCTGCGCCGAGTGGACTACGAGGCGAGGCGCACAGACACGGACGGGCACACCCGTGCCCGAGTGACGCGCGAGGACGGAGAGAACCTCCGGCTCCCATCGACCGATCGCGCCGAAGAGGCGAGGCGTGATGGGTCGTGAGGAGGCGGTCCCGGACATGGGGGTGATCCTAGGGTCCGAGCTGAAGCCGGTGTGCCGGCGTGCCCGCTAGCCTCACCCCATGCCCGCCCGTGTGCTCCTTGCCGACCTCGACTCGCTCGCGCAGGCACGACGATGGGTCGAGGCTGGTCCCGAGCGGGCGCGGGCGGAGCTCGTCGGACGGATCCGTACCGCGCTGCTCCTCGGCTACCACGTCGCCGTGACACCGCCGATGCTCTACGACGGCGTCGTCCTCCTCGACCTGGGCCCGCACGCGCTCGCCGCGGCACTGGGAGTCGACAGCAGCGAGCTCCCGCTCGTCGTGATCAGCCACCGCGAGACAGCGGAGCGCGACCACGCGAGAGCGCTCAGTGCCGGGGGCGCCTTCGAGTGGTCGAGCGCGTCGGCGCTCGCCAGCCGCCCCCGCCCCGCGCTCGTACTCGAACATGCGCGACGAGCGTGGCTCGACGAAGTCGTCCTCGGCCGGATCGTCGAGGAGGTCGGCGCCCCTGGGTCGTTCACCGTCACCCACGAGCCGTACACCGGGGTGGGGCGCGGCGCGGCGCAGGCCGCCCACGCGTTGCGGGACCTGACAGCCCGCAGCGCGGCCCGCGACCTTCTCGCGAAGGCGGAGGCAGACGGGACGATCGACCCGGCGTCGCGCCTCGACCTCGAGGCGTGGTGGCAACGTGGCTACTTCGCCGCGCTCGCGGGGCAGTGGGGCATCCCGTGGATGGACTTCGCCGACGGGGAGCGCGCCGGCGAGCTCGGTCGTCTCGGCCCCGGGTCCCTCGGGATCGGTGGAGACATCATCGACCGACTCGAGCAGATGCCGGCGACGGTGTTCGTCTTCGCCCGCTTCGCGGTGCGGGAGGCCGTCGCGGGGTGGCGCGAGAGCGCGGACAGCGACGCGCTCCTCGATGTCGCCTATGCACTGCAGACGCTCACCTCGACCGCGCAGCGGCGCTCAGTCCTGCGTGCACGACGGCGCAGCGTCGTCCTCCTCGGCGTGCTAGCGCTACTCGCTGCCGTCGTGACCATGCTCGACGGGGCAGGGCTGTGGGT
>JAFABT010000005.1 GCA_023425905.1 Actinomycetes bacterium
GGCCATGTCATCCCGGAGGTGGCCACGTCATCCGGAGGGTCGCCATGTCATCCGGTGGGTGGCGACGTCGTCCGTGAGTCGCCACGTCGTCGGGACGCGACCGGGGGACCGGGGCGAGACCGGCGGCCGCCAGCGAGGGAGGCGCCGCACCCAGCGCACCGCCCCGGCCGTTTCACGTGAAACACCGCCCGGCCACCCCCATCGTGCGCCCACAGCCACGCGGCGCACTCCGCTGGTCATGACGACGGACCGCGCGGTCCCTGAAGATGGCCCGCGAGGGTCACACGGTCAGGGCGACCCGGGTGCTGAGCGCCGCGTCGACGAGCTCACGGTAGAGAACGTCGAGCTCCTGGCCCGATGCGACGACCGCCTGGGGGAGCAGCGACGTCTCCGTCATCCCTGGCGCGACATTGACCTCGAGGAACTCGATCCGACCCTCAGGGGTGAGGATCATGTCGGTGCGCGACACATGCCGGAGCCCGAGGGCGACGTGCGCCGCGATGGCGGCCTCACCAGCGCGCGCCGCTGTGTCGGCGTCGAGCCGTGCCGGCGCGAAGTACTCCGTCCGCCCGGCGTTGTACCGGGCGTCGTAGTCGTACGGCCCGTCCGTGACGATCTCAACCGCGGGGAGCGCGCGCGGTCCGTCGCCGGTGTCGACGACGGACACGGCCAGCTCGGACCCGATGACGGCCTTCTCGATGAGCGCGGTGTCGCCGTAGGCGAAGCACTCGACCATCGCGCGAGGAAGGTCGTCGGCCTCGGTGACGAAGCTGACGCCGAGCGCGGAGCCACCCTTCGCAGGCTTGACGACGAGCGGAAGGCCCAGCTTGGCGACGACGGCGTCGAGGACACGGGGTGCCCCGAGCTCGCGGAACAGGGACTGGGGGAGCGTGACGTAGTCCGGCGTCGAGAGCTGTGAACTCCGACGAATGACGGTCTTGGCGACGGGCTTGGAGAACGCCACCCGGCTCGCCCGCGGGTCCGTGCCGAGGTACGGCAGGTCGAGCAGCTCGAGGACGTCGCGGACCGAACCGTCCTCACCGCTAGCGCCGTGCAGAAGCGGCCAGACGAGGTCCGGTCGGACTTCGGTCAACGCGGGGACGAGGTCGCCGTCGACGTCGTGCACGGTCACCTCGACGCCGGTCGATCGCAGGGCCTCGGCGACACGACGGCCGGACCGGATGGACACGTCACGCTCGTGCGAGAGACCCCCGGCGAGGATGACGACGCGGGGCTGGCGGGCGCTCATGCGAGGTCCGGAGAGGGGAACTGGACGGCGCCGCGCGCAGGCTGCTCGTCGTCGTGGTCGGAGCCGAAGATCGAGACGAGCTCGCGCTCCCCGGAGATGACGCCGGCGAGCCGGCGCACGCCTTCGCGGATGCGCTCGGGGGTCGGGTAGCAGTAGGACAACCGCATGTGATCGGATCCTTGGCCGTCGTAGTAGAACGCTGTTCCTGGAACGTAGGCGACGCGTGCGGTCACCGCGCGGGGCAGCATGTCCTTCGCGTCGAGGCCGTCGGGCAGCTTCACCCAGGTGTAGAAGCCGCCCCTCGGCACGGTCCACGAGGCGTCGGGAAGGAACTCGGCGAGCGCACCCACCGTGGCGTCGCGTCGCTCGCGGTAGAGCTCCCGGTAGGACTTCACCTGCCCCTGCCAGTCGAAGTTCGCGAGGTACTCGCTGATCGCGATCTGGGACGCGTTCGACGGGCAGAGGATCGCCGACTCGCTCGCGAGCACGAGCTTCTCGCGGACCGCGTGCGGAGCCACGGCCCATCCCACGCGATAGCCGGGGGCGAACGTCTTCGAGAACGACCCGAGGTAGATGACGCCCTCGGGGCTGAACGTGTGCAGCGCGGGCAAGGGCTCGGAGTCGAAGCCGAGCAGGCCGTAGGGGTTGTCCTCGAGGATGAGCACGCCGAAGCGCCGACAGATCTCGACGATCCGGGGTCTGCGCTCGAGCGACATCGTCACGCCGGCGGGATTGTGGAAGTTCGGCACCGTGTAGAGGAACTTCACGCGGCGGCCCTCGGTCGCAAGGCGCGTGAGAGCCGCCTCGAGAGCCTCGGGCACGAGCCCGTCCGCGTCGAGCGGCACGTGGACGACGTCCGCCTGGTAGGAGCGGAACACCCCGAGCGCCCCGACGTAGGACGGTGCCTCGGCGACGACGACGTCGCCGGGGTTGATGAACAGCCTGGTGACGAGGTCGAGGGCCTGCTGGGAGCCGGTGGTGACGACGACGTCGTCGGGGTGGGCCTCGATGCCCTCGAGCGCCATGATGTCGAGAATCTGCTCCCGGAGCCGCACGTCGCCCTGCCCCGAGCCGTACTGCAGCGCCTGGAGTCCACGATCGGCGACCGTCTTGCGCGAGAGGTCGGCGAGCGCCTCGAGTCCGAGGCCGTCGAGGAACGGCATCCCGCCCGCGAGCGAGACGACCTCGGGACGGTTCGCGACGGCGAACAGCGCGCGGATCTCGCTCGCGCGCATCCCGTGCGTCCGGTCTGCGTACGAGCCCAGCCACGGGTCGAGTCGCGTGCCGGCGGTGGACGTGGGTGGGGTGCCCGACGTCGTGCCGGCGGGCTGGGAGGAGTCGCTCATCTTTGCAGTGTCCCACGTCCGACGCGGCACTCTGCCAGACATTTCAGCGCGCCGCAGCCCCGGGTCTCGGTGACCCGTGGGCCGCCGAGGTCGTCACCCGCGCAGAGCAGAACCGTCGCCCGGAGCGGCGAGCAGGGCGTCGATCTCGCGGCGCAGCTCGGGCTTGGGCCGAGCACCGACGATCCGACGCTGGACCGCGCCGTCGACGACGAGCAGCAGCGTCGGGATCGAGGTGATCTGGTACACCCCGAGCAACCCCTCACTCGCGTCCGAGTCGACGGTCGCGACCCGGAGCCGCCCGGCGTACAGCGCGGCGAGCTCGTGCAGGACCGGCTCGAGCAGCCGGCACGGCGTGCACCACGACGCACCGAACTCGACGAGCACCGGATGCGGCGACCCGATGACGACGTCGGCGAAGGTGTCGTCACCCGTCTCGACGACGCCGCCCGCTGCGGCGACGGTCACGACGCTGAGTCGGAGAGCACCGCCTCGGCGACGGCCGCGGCGGCCTCCGCGGGGCCCGCGGCCGGGACGTCCTGGACGCCCGTGACGACGTCACCGAGCGCGGCGAGGAAGTGCTGGGCGTCGAGGGCAGCCGCGCACCCGGAGCCGGCCGCGGTGATCGCCTGCCGGTAGGTGTGGTCGACGACGTCGCCGCACGCGAAGACCCCGGGGAGGTTCGTCTTGGTCGTCCGGCCCTCGACGAGGACGTAGCCCTCGTCGTCGAGCTCGACCTGTCCGACGAGAAGCTCGGAGCGCGGCACGTGGCCGATCGCGACGAAGAGAGCGGTCGCGTCGAGCGTGCGGTCCTCACCGGTCACGGTGTCGCGCAGCGTCACGGAGCTCACCCGCTCGGCGCCCTCGATGCCGACGACCTCGCTGTTCCAGGCGAACTCGATCTTCGGGTCGGCTGCGGCGCGGTCGGCCATGATCTTCGACGCGCGCAGCTCGTCGCGGCGGTGGACGAGGGTGACCTTGGACGCGAAGCGGGTGAGGAAGGTCGCCTCCTCGACGGCCGAGTCACCGCCACCGACGACGGCGATGTGCTGGTCCTTGAAGAAGAACCCGTCGCACGTCGCGCACCACGAGACGCCGCGGCCGGACAGCCGCTTCTCGTCGGGCAGCCCGAGCTCGCGGTAGGCCGAGCCGGTGGAGAGGATGACGGCGTGAGCCGTGTAGGTGTCACCGAAGCCCGTCGTGAGGGTCTTGACGTCGCCCGTGAGGTCGAGCGAGACGACGTCGTCCCAGATGACCTCGGCGCCGAAGCGCTCGGCCTGCTTCTGGAGGTTCTCCATGAGCTCGGGGCCCTGGATGCCGTCAGGGAAGCCGGGGAAGTTCTCGACCTCGGTCGTGTTCATGAGGGCGCCGCCGGCCGTGACGGACCCCGCGATGACGAGGGGAGCCAGGCCGGCGCGGGCTGCGTAGATCGCGGCCGTGTACCCGGCGGGGCCGGAGCCGACAATGACGAGCTGGCGGGGCTGTGCGGGGGCGTCGGTCACGACTGGTCCTTTGGTTCAGGGGTGCGCCGCGGCGCGTGGAGTGCTGCTCTCAATGCTCCGAACCGATCGTACGGCGGAGATGTTCCCCGTCTCGGGGGAGGCGTCCTGCGTCAGCCGACCTCGATCTCGTAGACCTCGAGGCGGTTCTTGCCCTCGGCGTTGACGGGCAGCTTGGTGAACCACAGGACGATCGACTCGGCCTCGGTCGGTGCGGTGAAGGTGAGGACGGTCTCGGGGCTCATGGGGCCCTCCGCGAGGACCGGGCCGTCGGTCGGTGTGCTCGGGTCGGTCGCGCGGACCTCGACCCGGCCGCCCTCGCCGCCGGTGTGCAGCGTGACCGAGGAGACGACGGCGGAGCCCTCGAGGGTGACCGCGTAGCCGACGCCCTTCTTCATGCCGTAGGACGGGTCACGGTAGGTGCGCGTGAACCAGTACGTCGACATGTCGCCGTCAACCGCCTTGCCCTCCGCCTCGGGGTGCTCGTTCTCGTCACCCTGCGGGTCGAGCTGCTTGCCGGAGGCGATGACGGGGGCGGGCCCGGTGGGGGTTTCGCTCGGGGTCGGCGACGTCGAGGGGGAGACGGACTCGGACGGGGTCGCGCTCGGAGAGGTGCTCGCCGCGGGGGTGCGGTCCGCGACCGGGGGTGCGGGATCGATCGGCGCGAAGATCCCCCGCAGTGCGATGAACAGCCCGATGACGACGGCGACACCGACCACGGCGAGGATGAGCTTCGTCGGGTCGAAGCGCTTGGTGGTCAGTCCCTCCTCGGTGACGATGTCGTCGAATCCGAGCTGGTCGGTCATGGGTCGGGCTCCTGTGGGTCGGGCGTGAGGCGGTCGGGCGGCGGACGCCGGTGAGGTGGACGGCACGGGCGCAGCGGAGCGCCCCGCAGGTGCC
>JAFABT010000149.1 GCA_023425905.1 Actinomycetes bacterium
GGGGGGGGGGGGGGCGGGGCGGGGGGGGGGGGGGGGCGGGGGGGGGGGGGGGGGGGTTTGTTGGGGGCGGGGGCGGGGAGGCCGGCGAGGACGGCGGCCGTTCCGGAGAGGCCGAGGCGGGTCGCGCCGGCCTCGACCATGGCGAGCGCCGCCTCGGCGTCGCGCACTCCGCCGGACGCCTTGACGCCGAGGCGGTCACCCACGGTCTGCGCCATGAGTCGGACCGCGTGGACCGTCGCGCCGCCAGCAGGGTGGAACCCGGTCGACGTCTTGACGAAGTCAGCACCCGCGGACTCCGCCGCACGACACACGGCGACGATCTGCTCGTCGTCGAGCGCCGCCGACTCGATGATCACCTTGAGCACCCGGCCCGCCGGGACCGCGTCGCGCACGGCCTTGATGTCGGCCTCGACGGCGGCATACTCCCCCGCGACGGCAGCGCCGACGTCGATGACCATGTCGACCTCGTCGGCGCCGTCGGCAACCGCCCGCGCAGCCTCCGCGGCCTTGATCTCGCTGTGGTGCTTGCCGGACGGGAACCCGCAGACCGTCGCGACCTTGAGCCCCGCGGGCACCGCGACAGGGAGCATCGACGGCGAGACGCAGATCGAGAACACGCCCAGCCGGGCCGCCTCGGCGACGAGCGCCGCGACGTCGGCCGCGGTCGCCTCCGGCTTGAGCAGGGTGTGGTCGACGATGCCTGCGAGCGCGGCGGGGTCGGTCGGGTGCGTGGTCACGGGAGCTCCTCAGGGGTGGGGTGAGTCGTGCCGGCGCCCGCGGTGCGAGCCGCGGCGTCGTAGGCGGGAAGGATGACGTCCTCGACGAGCCGGGTGCGCTCGTCGTGATGGCAGAAGATGTTCCAGGCGGCGTCGAGGGTGACGGCGCGCACGTCGTCGAGCGTCCACCCTGCCTCCTCGACGAGGAGGCTGAGCTCGCGGCTCAGGCTCGTACGCGACTGCAGCCTGTTGTCCGTCGAGACCGTCACGGCGAAGCCCAGGTCGCGCAGCAACGTCACGGGATGCTCGGCCACCGACTCGACGAGACCGGTCTGGACGTTCGAGGAAGGGCACACCTCGAGCACGACCTGCTGGTCGCGGACCCAGTGAGCAAGTCGACCCAGTCGGACCTCGTCCCGCTCGACGTCGACGTCGACGTCGTCGACGATGCGGACGCCGTGTCCGAGGCGGAGGGCGAACGCGCCGTGGAGCGCCCCCGCGATCGAGTCGAGACCCGCACCCTCGCCCGCGTGGATCGTCACAGGGAAGCTCGCCTCGCGCAGCGCGCGGAACGCCTCGGGGTGTCGAGTCGCGGGGAAGCCGTCCTCCGGACCGGCAAGATCGACGGCCACGACGCCCCGGTCGCGGTTCTCGAGCGCGAGGCGGGCGGTGCGTTCCCAGTGGTCGTTCTGGCGCATCGCGGTGAGGATCGTGCCGATCCGGATGGTCTGGCCGTGCGACGCCGCAAGCGCGACGCCTTCCGCGAAGCCGTCCTGGACCGCGTCGACGACTCCCTGCAGGTCGAGCCCGCCCGCGAGGTGGAGCTCGGGCGCGTACCGCACCTCTGCGTGGACGACGCCGTCCGCAGCGAGGTCGATCGCCGCCTCCCGCGCGACGCGCCGCAACCCGTCGGCGGTCTGCATGACCGCGAGCGTGTGGTCGAAGGTCTCGAGGTACGTCTCGAGCGACCCACCGTTCGCCGCGGTCCAGAACCACTCGGCAAGCGCCTCTGCCCCGTCGACGGGCAGGGTGTGGCCGACCTCGGCGGCAAGCTCGACGACGGTCGCGGGTCGCAGCCCGCCGTCGAGGTGGTCGTGCAGCAGGACCTTGGGGAGGGCCGCGACGGCGGCGCGGTCGAGCGTCATGCCCACCACGCTACCGGTCGCAGGATTCGCCGCCACACCGCCGCCTCCGGCCCTCGCTCCCACCCCCGTCACTGCCGCACGGACGCGGGTTCAGCGGGGCTCGTCCCCCTCGATCTCCGGGACGACGGCGGCCTGCTCGACGACGTCGGCAACCGAGGCCTCTGGCACGTCGCCGGGGGCGGGGTCGGCGGGCTGGTACTCCTCGGCGGGGGCGTCGACGTGGTCGGGGCCCGCCGGGACGGGGACCTCGAGCCCAGTGTCGTCGTCGTGGATGTCGACGACGTCGCGCAGGTCGTCCTCGCTCAGTCCGGCGTCACGCCAGGCCGCATCTCCAGGGATGGTGCTCATGGCCGTCCTCCTTCGCCTCGGGTCCGTCCATCCTGCCCTCGGGCGTCGTCCCGCGCGAACGGGGCGCAGCAGCAGCCTCAGCGGCGCGTGGGCAGCAGTGCCCAGCACACGTGGGACCAGCCTCCCCACGCGGCGCGCGGGGCCGGTCTGAGCACCTCCTGGGCCTGGACGGCAAGGACGAGCGCGCTCGACGGCTCATAGATCGCGAGGACGGGGCCGCGCTCGGCGGACTCGGACCGCGCGGCGTCGGCGGGGCGCACGGCGCAGGCAAGGACGACGTGTCGCGGGAACGCACGCCCCAGGCCGTCGCGGAATGCACCGGACGTGTACAGAGGGACCGGGACGCCTCCTTCGAGTGCGCGCACCACGCGGTCGAGCACGACTCCGGTCCGCCGCACGTCGGTGTCATCGACCATCACGGACCGGTACCGGGTCCGCGGAAACCGCGCGGCGCGCGCCGCGCCCCAGGGCGGTGTGCCGAAGGCGTCGGGCCAGGGAAGCGCGCCGATGCCCCTGCGCGTCGCGACACGGCGGGCCGTGCGCTGAGCCGCGACCCATCGGCTGCCCGCGGCAGCGGCGTCCACCCGGGAGTGGACGGTCTCGAGACCGTGAGCGTGCAGGGCGACCTGCTCCGGCCCGGCGAAGGCGAGCGGGTCGACGAGTGCGTCCCTGCCGGCGAGCTCCTTCGAGTCGATGAGGGCGAGGAGGGCGTCGGCCCGTGGCACGTGCTCGACGACGACGTGCCCGGTGACGAGCCAGAGCGCGAGGAAGGGGTCGCCGCACGCCTCGAGCATGACGAGGACGGCCGCACCGCACGAGCGCGGGTCGGCTTGACGCGCGGGGACGTCGCCGATCTCGACGACACCCTCGGCGCCGTCGGGGCGCCAGGGGTCCAGAACCTGTGAGCGCAAGCGCGCGGGCAGCGCCGCCCAGGCGAGGACGAGCGCGTCGATCGCCCGCTCGTCGGCGCCGAGG
>JAFABT010000166.1 GCA_023425905.1 Actinomycetes bacterium
CCCATGCCGGGCCCGAACTGCAGGTCCATGAGCACGACGTCGACTCCCCCCTCGGCGCAGCGCCGGACCGCCTGCTCGGCGGTGGAGCACTCCGCGACGACGACGAAGCCGGGCTCGGTCTGCAGGACGGCGCGCAGCCCGGCCCGGACGACGGGGTGGTCGTCGGCGATCACGAGGCGGATCTCAGCGTCAGCCGTCATGGTCCTCCACCGCCATCGGCAGGGGCAGGGTCACGGCCACCGCGGTCCCGTGCCCGGCCGCGGACTCGATGGCGACGGTCCCGTTCAACGCGGCTGCGCGTGCACGCATCGCTGCCAGCCCGAAGCCACGCGAGCCGGACTGGTCGCCCACCGCCGGGTCGTCGAAGCCACGACCGTCGTCGACGACGTCAAGGGCGATCTCAGCGTCCATGTAGCTGAGCGTGAGGTGGATGTGGCTCGCTTCGGCGTGCTGGATCGCGTTCGCAACGGCTTGCTGGGCGATGCGCAGCAGCGCGACCTCGTGCCCGGTGAGCAGCGGGACGACCGTGCCCGAGACCGTGAGGTCGACGGGGATGCCGCTCGTCGCCGTGGCGCGCTGGGAGAGCTGTTCGAGGGCGTGGCGCAGCGAGCCAGACTCCAGGTCCGGGGGTGCCCAGTCGCGGACGAACCGGCGAGCCTCCGCCAGGTTCGCCACTGCCGCCTCTCGGGCGGTGACGACCTGCTGGCGAGCGGTGTCGGGGTCGGTGTCGATGGTGCGCTCCGCAGCGCGCAGGAGCAGCTGGATGCTGGACAGGCCTTGCGCCAGGGTGTCGTGGATCTCCCGGGCGAGGCGCTCCCGCTCGGTGAGGACACCGGCGGCATGCTGAGCGTGATCGAGGTCGTTGCGGGTGGCGGTCAGCTCGGCGATGAGGAGTCGACGCTGCTCGCTCTCACGATGCAGCGCCTCGTACCCGCGCACCGTCGCCACGACCACGGCCGCGCCGATGGTCGGACCCAGGACGCCACCGATCTGCAGCTCGCCTGCGTGCCACGCAGACCCACCGACTGCGACGAAGGTCGTGACGACGACGGCGGGCAGACTCCACCGGCCCGCCAGGTGCAGCTCGAGGAAGAACAGCGGGAAGGCGAGCCACACCGCGTCCGGGGTGAGGATCACCAACCAGAGCCAGGCAGCGAGCAGGACCGCCAGCCACACGGCTGCCACGTGGGCGGACCTCTTGACGGCCGACGACAGCGCCCCGGCCGCGTAGACGACCGCCGTCGCCGAGGCGGCCCACACGACACCGACGACGGCGTCGTCGCTCCGGCCGGCGGCGCGGACGACCACGACAAGCAGCAGCACCCCGACCAGGGCGTGCAGAAGGCCGCGCAGCGTACGCAGCACGGGCGACAGCGAGGTCGGGTCCACAGGGTTCACGTCAGTTCAGCGTAGGCCGCACTCCGGCGCACGCCATCGGTCAAAAGGTTGAGCAGCCCCCAGCCGTTCGGCGTCGAAGGAGCCATCGAGAGCTCGATGCGGCGAGCACCCTGCGCCGCGCACGCTGAGTGGGTCGACCTGCTGGTCGTCGCCGCCGAAGGAAAGGACGCGACGTGTTCGTCGCCTGGAGAGACCTGCGCTTCGCGCGAGGTCGGTTCACGCTCATGGGTGTGGTGATCATCCTCATCACCATGCTCGTCGTCATGCTGTCTGGGCTGACGGCAGGCCTGGGAAGGGAGAACACCTCGGCCGTCCTGGACCTGCCGGTGGACCTCCTGAGCTTCGCCGCGCCGCTGGAGGACGGTGACGTGTCGTTCTCCGACTCGACCCTCGAGGCCGAGGCGTGGGAGCAGTGGGCGCAGATCCCGGGTGTCGAGGCAGCCGAGCCGCTCGCGATCGTCACCACCCGCGCCGAGCACGGAAAGCGCACGACCGCCGTGTCGGTCTTCGGCGTGCGTCCAGGTTCACTCCTGGTGCCGGAGGCACATGCCGACACTGCCCGTGAGGCAGGGACCGTCGTGCTCTCGGCGGGCGCCGCAGACGCCCTCGACGCCCAGACCGGTGACACCGTGGTCGTCGCGGGCCGCGACCTGGTCGTCGAAGCCGTCGCCGGGGAGAGCTCCTACAGCCACACCCCCGTGGTGTGGGCGGACCTCACCGACACCCAGCCGCTGCTGCGCGCCAACGACCCCGACACCCAGATCGCCACGGTCGTGGCCCTCGTCGCGCCGGACGTCACCAGCGCGGACCTCGCCGAGGCTGACGGCAGGCTCGGCACGCAGACGCTCCCCTTGGGCGCCACCGCGTCGGCGATCGGGTCGTTCAGCGAGGAGAACGGATCACTGCAGCTCATGCGCGGGTTCCTGTTCGCGATCTCCGCGCTGGTCATTGGCGCCTTCTTCATGGTCTGGACGATCCAGCGTGCCTGCGACGTCGCCGTTCTCAAGGCGCTCGGCGCCTCCACCCGCTACCTCCTGCGGGACGCGCTCGGCCAAGCGGTCGTGCTGCTCGTCCTGGGGACCGCCGTCGGAACGGCCATCGCCGCCGGGCTGGGTGCACTCGTCCATGGCTCGGTGCCGTTCGTGCTGGACCCCGCCACCGTGCTGCTCCCAGCCGTCGTGACGATCGTCCTCGGCGCCGCTGGCGCCGCCCTGTCCATCCGTCAGATCACGTCTGTCGACCCCCTCACCGCACTCGGGAGTGCCCGATGAGCCTGCACCTGTCCGGCATCACCCTCACCTACCCCGACGGCCAAGGTCGACTGGTCGCGCTCGACGACGTGTCCCTCACGGTGCCCAGCGGAACGGTCACCGCCGTCGTCGGGCCGTCCGGGTCCGGCAAGTCCAGCCTCCTGGCCGTAGCGGCAACCCTCATCCGCCCCGATCACGGCACCGTCACCGTCGCCGGCACGCCCACCGCCGACCTCGACCGCGACGCCCTCACCCGGCTGCGCCGCACCCTGATCGGCATCGTGTTCCAGCAGCCCAACCTGCTGGGATCACTCACCGCTCTCGAGCAGCTGCAGGTCATGGTCCACATCGACGGCACCGCGCCGAAAGCGGCACGAGACCGGGCCCGCGAGTTTCTCGTCGCAGTCGGCCTGGAGCAGGAAGCCGATCGGCGACCGCACCAGCTCTCCGGGGGCCAGCGCCAGCGTGTCAACATCGCCCGTGCGCTGATCAACAATCCCGAGGTCCTCCTCGTCGACGAGCCGACCAGCGCGTTGGACCACGAACGCGGCGCTGCTGTTCTCGACCTGATCACGACGCTCACCCGTGAACGAGGCACCGCCACCGTCCTGGTCACCCACGACCACGACCACCTGGAGATCGCGGACGCCCTCGTCGAGATGCGCGACGGCCGCGCTTCCGCGGGCCTCGACTCCGCTCACGCCTGACCGCCGGTGGGACGGCGCCCGCCCGCAGCCGAGGGACTCGTCGGTGACCGCGTCCACGACGGGGCTTCCGGTGAGCTCGTCGTCGACGTCGCCGCGGGCCACGGCACCGCGGGACTCCTCAAAGCCCTCTCGGTCCTGCTCTCGTTCCGGGTCATCGTCCATCGCCTGCAGTACGGACCGACGTCCCACGAGACGGCACACATCACTCTGGAG
>JAFABT010000223.1 GCA_023425905.1 Actinomycetes bacterium
GCGCGGTCCCTGCCGCGGCGGAGGCGCTCGACCCGGCCCGAGCGGCCTCGACGGTCACGGTCGTCGCGGCCTACCCGCGCGCGGCGCTGCCCGCCGACGCCCCGTGGACGCGCATCCTCATCCCTTCCTCGCGGGCGCTCACGCTGCGCGCCGCGGTCGTGCTCACCGCGAAGTGGCCGCATCTGAGGTCGGTCCCCGACGTCCTCGTGCGCATGTCGGCCGGCCGGATCGACGGCGAGGACGTCGGCGCGCTCACCGACGACGAGATCGTCACCCGTCTCCACGGGGATCTTGCCGCGCTCACAGGGATGACGCAGCCGCCGTCGTCCTGGGTCGTCGAGCGCTGGCCGGGCACCATGCCCCAGCTCGAGCTGGGCCACGTCGAGCGGGTCTCCGCTGCCCGGGCCGCGCTGCCGCCCGGACTCGTGCTCGCCGGTGCCGCATTCGACGGCCCGAACATCGGCTCGTGCACCCGCTCCGGGTCGCTCGCCGCCGCGGCCCTCACCGCCTGACCCCGTCGCTCCGCCGGAAGGAACCATGATGACGAGCAGCACGCCCCAGCCGGGCTCCCCCCTGAGCGCGGACGCGCCGAGCCCGCACCGCAAGCCCGTCCGCATGCTCCACCACGACGTCGACGACCGTCCGTTCATCGTCATCTGGGAGGTGACCCGCGCCTGCCAGCTCGCGTGCGTCCACTGCCGGGCGTCGGCGATCCTGCGCCGCGACCCGCGCGAGCTCACGACCGCGCAGGGCCGGGGGCTCCTCGACGAGCTCGCGTCCTTCGGGGCGCCGCGCCCGCTCGTCGTCCTCACCGGCGGCGACCCCTTCGAGCGGCCCGATCTCGCCGAGCTCGTCGCGTACGGCACGAGCCTCGGCCTGAGCGTCGCACTCGCACCGTCGGTGACGCCCCGGCTCACGCGGGAAGCGCTCGAGACGATGCGCGACGCGGGCGCGAAGGCCGTCTCCGTGTCCCTCGACGGCTACGACGCCGCGTCGCACGACGCGTTTCGGCAGGTCGACGGCGTGTTCGACGCGACGCTCGCGGCGATGGAGACCATCCGGGACCTCGGGATCCGCCTCCAGATCAACACGACGGTGACGGCCGCGAACGTCCTCGACCTGCCGCGGGTGCTCGCGACGGTCCTCGACGCGGGCGTGTCGCTGTGGAGCGTGTTCTTCCTCGTCCCGACGGGGCGCGGGGAGCAGCTCGCGCCGCTGTCCGCCGAGGAGGAGGAAGAGGTCCTCCACTGGTTGCACGACGTCTCGACGCTCATTCCCGTCAAGGCGACCGAGGCCGCGCACTACCGCCGTCTCGCCCTGCAGCGCGCCGGGGTCGACGACGTCGACGCCGCGTTCCCCGTCGGCCCGCTGCGGGCACGGCTGCGGGAGCTCACGTCGGAGCTCGTCGGGCAGTGGACGCCGCGTCGTCCCGCGCGGGCCCCGCTCAACGTGAACTCGGGTCAGGGCTTCGCCTTCGTCGACCACGTCGGTGACGTCTACCCGAGCGGGTTCCTCCCGCTCGCCGCGGGCAACGTCACGGAGCAGCCGTTCCCGGAGATCTACCGCGAGTCGCCCCTGCTGCGTTCGCTGCGGGACCCGGACGCGCTCGGCGGCCGCTGCGGGCGCTGCGAGTTCCGCACGGTGTGCGGCGGGTCACGGTCCTACGCCTTCGCGGTCACGGGCGACGTCCACGCGGCCGACCCGAGCTGCCTCTACGAGCCCGCGGGAGTGTGAGGCGGACGACGCCGGAGCGACTGCGCCGGCGTCTCACCGTGAGAAACGCGCGGGCGCGCCGGGCGGCTGCCCGGTGCATGATGACGCCATGACGCGACAGCTCACGCCCGCCCAGGCCTGGTCGAGGCTCCTCGAGGGCAACTCCAGGTTCGTCAAGGGCGATGTCCTCCACCCCGACCAGGGGGCCTCGCACCGCGCCGAGCTCTCGGCCGCGCAGTTCCCGTTCGCGGTGCTGTTCGGCTGCTCGGACTCGCGCGTCGCCGCGGAGATCGTCTTCGACCAGGGGTTGGGGGACCTCTTCGTCGTGCGGACCGCGGGGCACGTCATCGACACGACCGTCGTCGGCTCGATCGAGTACGGCGTCGACCTGCTCTCCTGCCCGCTCGTCGTCGTCCTCGCGCACGACTCGTGCGGTGCGGTCGCGGCCGCGACGACGGCGCTCACGACGGGCCAGCTGCCCCGCGGCTTCGTCCGCGCGATCGTCGACCGCGTCATCCCGTCGATGGTGTCCATGGGCGGCGTGGCAGAGCTCGAGGGCGTCGATCCCGCGGTTCTCGGCCGCGAGCACGTGCGCAACACGATGCAGATGCTGCTGTCGTACTCGGCGGGGCTGAGCGAGTCCGTCGAGAAGGGCACGTGCGCGGTCGTGGCCCTCGAGTACACGCTCGTCGACGGCACGGTGCGGCTCGTCGACTGGGTCGGGGACATCGGCGTCGAGCGGGCGCCCGCCGCCTGAGCTCGGGACGGTGACGCCGGGCCGCTGCGCGCCGGTGGCAGGGACCCGGCGGACCGGCTGGACGGTGCCGCCGCTGGTGGGATGATCGGTCCATGACCGACGACGTCCGCACCGCAGCCGACCAGTCCACCACCGCCCCCGAGGGTTTTCGGGTCGAGCACGACACGATGGGGGACGTCCTCGTCCCCGCCGATGCGCTCTACCGCGCCCAGACGCAGCGCGCCGTGGAGAACTTCCCGATCTCCGGCACCCGCCTCGAGCGCGGTCACATCGCCGCCCTCGCTCAGGTGAAGAAGGCCGCGGCACGCGCGAACGCCGAGCTCGGCGTGCTCGACGCGGACGTCGCCGCCGCGATCGTCGCCGCGGCCGACGAGGTCGCCACGGGCACCCACGACGCGCACTTCCCGATCGACGTCTACCAGACCGGCTCGGGCACGTCGTCGAACATGAACACGAACGAGGTGCTCGCGACGCTCGCGACGCGCTCGCTCGGCCGCGCGGTCCACCCGAACGACCACGTGAACGC
>JAFABT010000232.1 GCA_023425905.1 Actinomycetes bacterium
ACTCGCTCGTCGTCGTCGTCGACCCCGAGCGCGTCCGTCGCCGCGCGCACGACCTCGTCGCGACGACGGAGGAGTTCCTCGCCGCCGCGTGGACGTCAGCCGCGGCGGGCGGCAAGGTGCCGATCGATCTCTCGGCCGCGTCGTTCAGCACGATCGAGGACGCCCGTCTCGCGGCCGCGCGGCGCGGGCTCGGCTGGTGGAGCCTTGCGCTCTTCGGCCAGGACGCGGAGCTCGACCCCGACGCGGGCGTGAGCCCGGACGCGCGCGTCGGGGCGAGCGCCTCCGACGACGGCCCGGTCGACCGGCTCACGGTCGCCGCGCGGGACGTCGACAGCTACCGCGGCGAGGTCGACCGGGCGGTCGACGAGCTGCGGAGCCTCGAGAGCGCGGGGTGGCGCATCGTCCTCACGACCCAGGGGCGGGGCTCGGCGCAGCGGATGGTCGAGCAGCTGAGCGGCAAGGACGTGCCCGCGCGCCTCGCCGAGGAGGTGCTCGAGGCGCCCGAGCCCGGCGTCGTCCTCGTCACCCCGGGTGTGAGCGGCCCCGGCTTCATCGCGGCCGATCTCCGGCTCGCGGTCGTCACGGAGGCGGACCTCACGGGACGCGCCGGCTCCTCGACCCGGGACATGCGGGCACTGCCGTCGCGTCGCAAGCGGCAGGTCGACCCGCTGCAGCTGCGGCCGGGGGACTTCGTCGTCCACGAGCAGCACGGTGTCGGGCGCTTCGTCGAGCTCGTGCAGCGTGAGGTCCGGGCGCCTGGGACGGCGACGATCCACGGGGCGGCGCGCGGCGAGGTCGCCCAGCGCGAGTACCTCGTCATCGAGTACGCCTCGTCGAAGCGCGGCCAGCCGGGCGACCGGCTCTTCGTCCCCACGGACCAGCTCGACCAGGTGACGAAGTACACCGGCGGCGAGTCGCCGTCGCTCAACAAGATGGGCGGCGCGGACTGGGCCAAGACGAAGGGCCGGGCGCGCAAGGCGGTCAAGGAGATCGCGAGCGAGCTCATCCGGCTCTACAGCGCGCGCATGGCCACGACCGGTCACGCCTTCGGGCCCGACACCCCGTGGCAGCGCGAGCTCGAGGACGCCTTCGACTTCGTCGAGACCGTCGACCAGCTCGTGACGATCGACGAGGTCAAGGCGGACATGGAGAAGCCGATCCCCATGGACCGGCTCATCTGCGGCGACGTCGGCTACGGCAAGACGGAGATCGCGGTGCGCGCCGCGTTCAAGGCGGTCCAGGACGGCAAACAGGTCGCCGTGCTCGTGCCGACGACGCTGCTCGTGCAGCAGCACCTCGAGACCTTCGCCGAGCGCTACGCGCCGTTCCCCGTCACGGTGCGGGCGCTGTCACGGTTCCAGAGCGCCGCAGAGTCCAAGGAGGTCGTCGCCGGGCTCGCCGACGGGTCGATCGACGTCGTCGTCGGAACGCACCGCCTCCTCACGGGGGAGGTGCGGTTCAAGGACCTCGGCCTCGTCGTCGTCGACGAGGAGCAGCGGTTCGGCGTCGAGCACAAGGAGACGCTCAAGGCGCTGCGCACGGACGTCGACGTGCTCGCGATGAGCGCGACCCCGATCCCGCGCACCCTCGAGATGGCCGTCACCGGCATCCGGGAGATGTCGACGCTCGCGACGCCGCCCGAGGAGCGCCACCCCGTGCTCACCTACGTCGGGCCGCAGGAGGACCGCCAGGTCGCCGCCGCGATCCGGCGGGAGCTGCTGCGCGAAGGGCAGGTGTTCTACGTCCACAACCGTGTCGACTCGATCGAACGGACCGCGAAGCGGCTCGCCGAGCTCGTCCCCGAGGCCCGCGTCGCGGTCGCCCACGGCCAGATGCCCGAGCACCAGCTCGAGCGCGTCATCACGTCCTTCTGGGAGAAGGAGTTCGACGTCCTCGTCTGCACGACGATCATCGAGACGGGCCTCGACATCTCCAACGCGAACACGCTCATCCTCGAACGGGCGGACATGCTCGGCCTGTCCCAGCTGCACCAGCTCCGCGGGCGCGTCGGGCGCGGCCGCGAACGGGCGTACGCGTACTTCATGTACCCGGCAGACAAGCCGCTCACGGAGACTGCGCACGACCGCCTCGCGACCATGGCGGCGCACACGGACCTCGGTGCGGGCATGCAGATCGCGATGAAGGACCTCGAGATCCGCGGTGCGGGGAACCTCCTCGGTGGGGAGCAGTCCGGGCACATCGAGGGCGTGGGCTTCGACCTCTACATCCGCATGGTGGGGGAGGCGGTCGCGGCCTTCCGGGGCGAGGCGCCGCAGGAGGTCGCGGAGGTCACCCTCGAGCTGCCGGTCGACGCGCACCTTCCGCACGACTACGTGAGCCACGAGCGGCTGCGGCTCGAGGCATACCAGAAGATCGCGGGCGCCCAGGACGAGGCCGCCCTCGAGGAGGTCCGTGCCGAGCTCGTCGACCGCTACGGCCCCGTGCCCGAGGCCGTCGGAGGCCTGTTCGAGGTCGCCCGGCTCCGCAACCGCGCGCGCGCCGCCGGGCTGCGCGACGTCACCGCGCAGGGCAGGTACATCCGCTTCGCACCCGTCGAGCTCGCCGAGTCCGCCCAGCTGCGGCTCAAGCGGCTCTACCCCGGGGCGGTGCTCAAGCCGGCGACACGGACGGTCCTCGTCCCGACGCCGACGACCGCACGTGTGGGGGGCCGTCCCCTCGTCGGGACGGAGATGCTCGAGGCGGTCCACACGATGGTCGACGTCCTCGTGGGGTCGTGACCGTACGATGGTGCGCGGACGCGCGGCCCGACGAGGGGCCCCGCGAGACGGAAGGACGACCAGTGAGCTCGACCGCTGCCCGTGGCCGGACAGTTCTCTCCCGTGACCGTGCACTCGCCCGGGGCGCCGCGAGCCTCGTGGCGGGCGTCCTCGCACTCGGCCTCGCTGGGTGCGCGACGCCGGCGGGAACGCCGGGAGCCGCTGCCGTCGTCGACGGCCACACGATCACCGTCGCGGAGGTCACGACCGTGACGGACGAGCTCGCGCCGCTGTTCCCGGGCTTCGACGCCCAGACGGCGGTCTCCGTGCTCGCGGTCGCGCCGGCCTACTTCCAGCTCGGCCAGGAGTTCGGCGTCGTCGTCTCCGACGAGGACGCGCAGACCTTCCTCGACGACCGCGTGGGCGTCCTCGCGGGCGAGAGCGGCGCGGGCTACTCGGGCCCGGAGGAGTTCGACCCGTCGACGATCGAGCTCGTCCGCTACGTCCTCACGGTCAACCAGCTGTCGGAGAGCGCGGAGGTCGAGCAGGCCCAGACGCGCGTCGTCGAGCTGCTCGAGGCGATCGACGCGGACTTCAACCCGCGCTACGGCACGATCGACCTCGTGACCAACGAGGCGCTCCCGGCAAGCTGGCCGTGGCTCGTCGCCGCCGAGCAGCCTGCAGCCTGACCGCACGCGATGACGGCGCCTGATCCGCTCCGCAGCGTCGTCGCGACGATCGACCGGCTGCGGTCACCGGGCGGCTGCCCGTGGGACGCGGAGCAGACGCACGAGAGCCTGCTGCCCTTCGCGATCGAGGAGGTCTACGAGGTCGTCGAGGCGATCGAGACCGGGGACCGCGCCGGTCTGCGCGAGGAGCTGGGCGACCTGCTCACCATGGTGCTGTTCTTCGCCCGCATCGCGGCGGACCATCCGACCGAGCCGTTCGGCATCGACGACGTCGCGGCGGACCTCGACGCCAAGCTGCGCCGTCGGCACCCGCACGTGTTCGACGCGGACGGCGCCGACGTCGACGGCGCTGCCACGGCGACGTCCGCCGACGTCGCCGTGAGGTGGGACGCGATGAAGGCCGTCGAGAAGGGCCGCGCCTCGGTGCTCGACGGCGTTCCGTCGGCGATGCCCGCCCTCGCGCGGGCGCAGAAGATCGCGAGCCGAGCCCGGCGAGGTGGCCTCGTCGCGACGCCGTCCCGCCCGGTGGACCACGACGCCCGGTTGGGCGAGCACCTGCTTATGCTGGTGCGAGAGGCCGACGCCGCCGGTGTGGACGCCGAGGGCGCGCTGCGCCAGGCGCTTCGTCACTGGGAGCAGGAGCTGCGTGCGGACGAGCACGACGGCCGAGGGAGCGCGCCCGAGGCCTGATGCCCGGTTCGTGCGTGCGTGGGCCCTTGGTCCGGGTGCGCGACGACGCCGGGCACCATGATTGCCCTGGAGCGTCGGAGCTTCAGAACGCGCCGCGACGGGCCCGCTCGGGTCCGCCGGAACGACAGCGCCGCCTGCTCGCGGGGGGCGCCCTGCAGCGGAGGACCAGATGAGGATCGGCATCCCCCGGGAGAGCCGTGAAGGCGAGCGGCTCGTCGCCGCGACGCCCACGACCGTGACCCAGCTCGTCGGGCTCGGGTACGACGTCGTCGTCGAGACGGGAGCGGGCGCCCAGGCGAACTTCCCCGACGTCGCTTACCAGAGCGCCGGCGCCGTCATCGAGGACGCGGGCAAGGTGTGGGGCTGTGACGTCGTCACCTCGGTCGGTGCACCGACGCCCGCCCAGGTCGACGCCCTCCAGCCCGGCGCGACGCTCGTCGCGATGCTCGCCCCCGCCGCGGCGCCTGACCTTGTCGAG
>JAFABT010000270.1 GCA_023425905.1 Actinomycetes bacterium
CCCCGAGGACGAGCAGCGTCGTGCCGATGAAGGTGAGCACCCGTGGCCCGCGCAGCGAGACCGGGAGCTCCTCGCCGAGCGTCGTGCGGATCGCCCCCTGGCGGCGGACCGGCTGCGGCCCTGCCTGCGCGGGCTCGACCGGCTGCGCCGGCCCCTGCGGGGCGGGGGTCTGCGGTGCGGGGGAGCCTGCGGGGGGATCGACGTGAGGGCCAGCCATGGCGTCAGCGTAGTGGTCGGCGGCGGAACGCCGGGAGGCCGCGTCCGTACACTGCGCGGGTGACTGTGACGATCGGGGTGCTGGCTCTGCAAGGAGACGTCCGAGAGCACGTGCGCGCGCTCGAGGCGTGCGGTGCGCGTGCGGTGCGGGTCCGTCGGGAGCGTGAGCTCGACGACGTCGACGGCATCGTGCTGCCGGGCGGCGAGTCGACGGCGATCGATCGTCTGCTCCGCGTCTTCGACCTCCGCGACCCGCTCCGGGCGCGGCTGCGCGCCGGCCTGCCGGCCTACGGGTCGTGCGCGGGGATGATCCTCCTCGCCGATCGGGTGCTCGACGGGACGTCGGACCAGGAGACGCTCGGGGGCCTCGACATCACGGTGCGGCGCAACGCGTTCGGCCGTCAGGTGGACTCCTTCGAGGTGCCGCTCGTCGTCGCCGGGATCCCCGACTCGGCCGAGCGTCCGCTCACCGGCGCGTTCATCCGTGCGCCGTGGGTCGAGTCGGTGGGGGACGGTGTCGAGGTGCTCGCGCGCGTTCCTGACCACGGGCGAGGTGCGGGCGCCGGTAGGATCGTCGCTGTACGCCAGGGATGTCTTCTAGCGACGTCCTTCCACCCGGAGATCACGGGTGAGGTCCGCGTGCACCAGATGTTCGTCACCATGGTGGGTGCACGCGTCGACGCGTCCGGCGCACATACGACGAAGGGGTAGGGCAGATGTCGGGTCACTCCAAGTGGGCCACTACGAAGCACAAGAAGGCGGTCATCGACGCCAAGCGCGGCAAGCTCTTCGCCAAGCTCATCAAGAACATCGAGGTGGCGGCGCGCACGGGTGGCGGTGACCTCGCGGGGAACCCGACGCTCTTCGACGCGGTCCAGAAGGCGAAGAAGTCCTCGGTGCCGAACGACAACATCGACCGTGCGCTCAAGCGCGGGTCCGGCCAGGAGGCCGGAGGCGCCGACTACCAGACGATCATGTATGAGGGGTACGGCCCTGGCGGGATCGCGGTGCTCGTCGAGTGCCTCACGGACAACCGCAACCGTGCCGCGTCGGACGTCCGGGTCGCGTTCACGCGCAACGGCGGGCAGATGGCCGACCCCGGATCCGTCGCCTACCTGTTCTCGCGCAAGGGCATCGTCATCGTCTCCAAGGAGCACGCCGACGAGGACGCCGTCATGGAGGCGGTCCTCGAGGCGGGCGCGGAGGAGGTCAACGACCTCGGTGAGGTGTTCGAGGTGCTGAGCGAGGCGACCGACCTCGTTCCCGTGCGGACGGCGCTGCAGGAGGCCGGCATCGACTACGAGTCGGCCGACGTCGTGTTCCACCCAGCGATGCAGGTCGAGGTCGACGCAGAGGGCGCCCGCAAGGTGCTGCGCCTCATCGACGCCCTTGAGGACTCTGACGACGTGCAGAACGTCTTCGCGAACTTCGACGCCTCGGACGAGGTCATGGCGGAGCTCGAGCAGGACTGACGGTCGCGCGCTGCGCCGGGCCGTGTCGGTCCCGGCGGCGCGGCCGCCTCCTGGGACGATGACCCGGTGAGAGTGTTGGGAGTGGACCCGGGTCTGACCCGGTGCGGGATGGGCGTCGTCGACGCGATGGGCGCGCGAGGCGCGCGCCTCGTCGACGTGGGCGTCGCGCGCTCGGCGCCCGAGGACCAGATCGACGCACGGCTGCTCGCGATCGCGACCGCGCTCGACACGTGGCTCGACGAGCACCGCCCGGACGTCGTCGCGGTCGAGCGGGTGTTCGCTCAGCACAACGTGCGGTCGGTCATGGGCACCTCGCAGGTCGCCGGTCTCACGATGCTCGCGGCGGCCCGCCGCGGCATCCCGGTCGCGCTGCACACGCCGTCGGAGGTCAAGGCGGCGGTCACAGGGTCTGGTCGCGCGGACAAGGCGCAGGTGCAGCACATGGTGACGCGCATCCTCGGCCTCGCGGAGGCCCCGCGACCGGCCGACGCGGCGGACGCGCTCGCGATCGCGATCTGCCACCTGTGGCGTCCGGCCGGCGCCCTGCAGCAGCCGCGACGGCCGAACGACGCGATGACGCCGGCGCAGCGTGCGTGGGCGCAGGCCGAGCACGCGGCGCGCCGGGGCACTCACTCCTGACGCTCCTTGCTAGCGTGGGGCACTCGTACAGGTGTTCGGAGAGGGGTTGACGTGATCGCGTCGGTGCGCGGCACGGTCCGCCAGGTGCGGTTGGACTCGGTGGTCGTCGAGGTCGGCGGGGTGGGCATGCTCGTCCTCGCGACGCCCGCGACGCTCGCAGGGCTGCGGCCTGGTGGCGAGGCCGAGCTCGAGACGTGCCTCGTCGTCCGGGAGGACTCCCTCACGCTGTACGGCTTCGCCGACCGTGACGAGCGGGAGATCTTCGAGACGGTGCAGACCGTCTCGGGAGTGGGACCGAAGATGGCCCTCGCGATGCTCGCGGTCCACACGCCGGACGGACTGCGGCACGCCGTTGCCGCGGAGGACCTCGCGGCGCTCAAGCGCGTCCCGGGCATCGGGCACAAGGGGGCCCAACGGATCGTCCTCGAGCTCGCGGGTCGGCTCGACCCCCCTCGAGCGCCACAGGGGGGCGACCGTGCGGCTGCCGCGGGGGCCGCACCGGGCGTCGGCGCGCAGGTCGTCGAGGCGCTCGTCGGGCTCGGATGGAACCTGCGGACGGCGCAGGACGCCGTCGACGCGGTCATGAGTTCTGCGGGCTCCGCACATGACGCGGTCGACGTCACGGACAGCGCGGTCGTGCTCCGAGCCGCGCTGCGCAGCCTCGGGACGACGCGTGGCTGAGGGGCGCGGCATGGACGACGAGGACGCCGCGGTCGTCACCGAGCGCCTCGTCCAGCCGGGGGCGGACGATGTCGAGCGGGCGGCAGAAGCTGCGCTCCGGCCGCGTGACCTCGGGGAGTTCGTGGGGCAGCGCGTCGTGCGCGACCAGCTCTCGCTCGTCCTCGAGGCGGCCCGCGGACGTGGACGCAGCCCCGATCACGTGCTGCTCTCCGGGCCGCCGGGGCTGGGCAAGACGACGCTCGCGATGATCATCGCCTCGGAGGTCGGGGCCCCGCTCCGGGTGACGTCTGGTCCGGCGATCACGCATGCGGGCGACCTTGCCGCCGTGCTGTCCTCGCTCACGGAGGGCGAGGTGCTCTTCATCGACGAGATCCACCGTCTGGCCCGGCCCGCCGAGGAGCTGCTGTACGTCGCGATGGAGGACTTCCGGGTCGACGTCGTCGTCGGCAAGGGGGCGGGGGCCTCGGCGATCCCGCTGTCGTTGCCGCCGTTCACCGTCGTCGGTGCGACGACGCGCGCCGGGCTGCTCCCGGCACCGTTGCGTGATCGCTTCGGCTTCACCGGCCACCTCGACTTCTACGACGCGGGCGAGCTCGAGCTCGTGCTCGCCCGCTCGGCGCGGTTGCTGGGTGTCGTCCTCGACGCCGACGCGGCCGCCGAGGTCGCGAGCCGCTCACGGGGGACGCCCAGGATCGCCAACAGGTTGCTGCGCCGGGTGCGTGACTGGGCGCAGGTGCGCGGGTCAGGTCGGCTCGATCTGGAGGCGGCTCGTGCCGCGCTCGAGGTGTACGAGGTCGACGCACTCGGACTCGACCGGCTCGACCGGTCCGTGCTCACGGCGCTGTGCGTGCGCTTCGGGGGCGGGCCTGTCGGGCTGACGACGCTCGCGGTGGCCGTGGGGGAGGAGCCCGAGACGGTCGAGACCGTCGCAGAGCCGTTCCTCGTCCGCGAGGGGTTGCTTGGTCGCACCCAGCGAGGCAGGGTCGCGACCGCCGCAGGATGGCGTCATGTCGGGATGGAACCGCCGACGACGAGCGGCACGTTGTTCTTGTGAGGGGCCTCGTCGACGCTGAGGCGTTGGGGAACGGAGGATGGAACGCCTAGACTGCCCCGGTCCGACCTTGGCCCTTCTGAGAAATCCGGTGCGTCTTGATAGATCCGTTGGTCATCGTCATGGTCTTGGCGATCGGTGCCATGTTCTTCCTGTCGTCCCGGACACGTAAGCAGCAGCAGGCGCAGGCGGACTTCCGGGCGAACCTCCAGCCGGGTCAGGAGGTCATGACGGCCTCGGGCGTCTTCGGGACCGTCGTCGAGGTCGACGAGGACTCTGTGACGATCGAGACGACGCCCGGCGTGAAGATCCGTTGGATCCGAGCCGCGATAGCCAAGCTCGTGGAGCCCCCCGTCGACGAGGACGAGGATGGCTCGCTCGCTGCCGGTGACGGCTCGGGCGCCTCGGTCGCGCCGCCGCTCGACGGCGTCAACCCGCAGGTGCCTGACGACCTACGCAGCATCATCGACCCGAAGGACGGCAAGTCGGCATAGGCTGCCTCCGGCCCCTCAGGGGCTGCTCGACCACACGCCCCACTCACACCCGCGCCGCACAGCTGCGACGCGCGCACGAGAGAAGACACGTCGTTGGCCACTCCCACACGCGGATTCCGTCCGGTGCGGACTCTCCTCATCTTCGCGATCCTGTTCGTCCTCACCCCGGTGGCGTCGTTGTTCGCCGGCACCAACCTGGCTGACGCCACGTGGACGCCCAAGCTCGCGCTCGACCTCGAGGGCGGGACGCAGATCATCCTCCAGCCGGTTGCCACGGAAGGCGACAAGGTCACGGAGGAGACGATCAACCAGGCCATCGCGATCATCCGTCAGCGCGTCGACTCCTCCGGCGTCTCCGAGGCCGAGATCACGAGCCAGGGCGGCAACAAGATCGTCGTCGGTCTCGCCGGGCAGCCGAGCGAGGCGACCCTCGACCTCGTGCGCACGTCGGCGCAGATGGACTTCCGCCCGGTGATCCAGGTGGGCGCGCCGACGCCGACGGACCTCACTGAGGCGCCCGCGGCGTCGCCATCGGCCTCCCCGTCGGGCTCACCGGCACCGTCCGGCTCGCCGAGCGCCGACGCCGAGGAGGGCAAGGAGGACCGTTACGCCTCGCTGCCGAAGGAGGCGGACCTCGACACGAGCAAGCTGACGACTGCGAGCGACCTCGGATGGCTGACCCAGGAGGCCGCCCGCGAGTTCGACGAGCTCGACTGCACGGACCCCGCGAGTCTCGTTGGCCGCCGGGGGAACCCGGATCGGGCCTTCGTCACGTGCGAGTCCGACGGTTCGCTCAAGTACCTGCTCGGCCCGCTGGAGATCGCGGGCAGCCACATCGTCCGTGCCGACTCGGGCCTGCGCCAGACCGGACAGGTCACGTCGAACGAGTGGATCGTCAACATGGAGTTCGACGGCGAGGGCGGCGAGAAGTTCGCCGAGGTCACCCGCCGCATCAAGGATCTCGAGGAGCCGCGCAACCAGTTCGCCATGGTGCTCGACGGCCTCGTGCTGTTCGCCCCGAACGTGAGAGAGACCATCACGGGGGGCAAGGCGGAGATCTCGGGCCAGTTCACGCAGGCCACGGCAGGCACGCTCGCCAACCAGCTGAACTTCGGCGCGCTCCCGCTGTCCTTCGAGGTGCTCAGCGAGCAGCAGATCTCGGCGACGCTCGGCTCCGAGCAGCTGCAGCGCGGGCTCCTCGCGGGCCTCATCGGCCTCCTGCTCGTCGTCGTCTACTCGCTGTTCCAGTATCGAGCGCTCGGTCTGGTCACGGTCGCCTCGCTCACGATCGCGGCCGTGCTCACCTACCTCGCGCTCGCCGTGCTCTCGTGGACCCAGGGGTACCGCCTCAGCCTTCCGGGCGTCGCAGGCGTCATCGTCGCGATCGGCATCACCGCGGACTCGTTCATCGTCTACTTCGAGCGCGTGCGGGACGAGCTGCGTGACGGCCGCTCGCTTCCCGCCGCGGTCGAGCGGGGATGGGCTCGTGCCAAGCGCACGATCCTTGCCTCGGACGGCGTGAACTTCCTTGCCGCCGTCGTGCTCTACTCGCTCGCCGTCGGCGGGGTGCGTGGCTTCGCGTTCACGCTCGGCCTCACGACGATCATCGACCTCGCCGTCGTGTTCCTCTTCACGCACCCGATCATGGTGCTGCTGAGTCGGACGAAGTTCTTCGGCGAGGGCCATGCGTTGTCCGGGCTCGACCCGAGACGGCTCGGCGTCGACCGTCCCCGGTACGTCGGTCGCGGCAAGGTCACCCAGCCCGGGGCGCCGCGGACGGGCCGTGGCTCCTCGGCCGCCGAGTCTGACGACCCCGTCGCGCCGGGGGACCGGCCGCTCACGATCGCCGAGCGACGTGCGGCCGCCGCCCGCTCCACCTCTACGACCTCCGAGGGAGGCGAGCTCTGATGGCCAGCGGTTTCTCGCAGTGGGGCAACGACCTCTACACCGGTCGGCGGTCCTACGACATCGTCGGCGTGCGGCGTCGGTGGTTCCTCATCTTCGGCGGGCTGGCGCTCGCCGCCCTGGCGATCCTCGGCCTCAAGGGGCTCAACCCCGGGATCGACTTCCGGGGCGGCTCGGAGTTCCAGGTCCAGAACGTCGCCGAGACGAGCCAGCAGATCGCGATCGACGCCGTGACGTCCGTCGCGCCCGAGGAGCAGCCCCGCGTCACGAGGGTCGGCACGAACGCGATGCGGGTCCAGACCTCCCAGCTCGCGAGCGAGGAGACCATTGAGGTCCGCGAGGCGCTCGCCGCGGCCTACGGGGTCACGCCGGCCGAGGTGACGAGCGCCTTCGTCGGGCCGACGTGGGGCAAGGACGTCTCGAGCAAGGCGATCAACGGCGTCCTCATCTTCCTCGTCCTCGTCGGTCTCGTGATGACCGCGTACTTCCGGACGTGGCGCATGGCTGCTGCTGCTCTGCTCGCGCTGCTGAGCGACCTCGTCATCACGGTGGGTGCGTACGCGCTCATCGGGTGGGAGGTCACGCCCGCGACGGTCATCGGGTTCATGACGATCCTCGCCTACTCGATCTACGACACCGTCGTCGTCTTCGACAAGGTGCGCGAGAACACCGACGGCGTGCTCGAGCAGAGCCGCAACACGTACTCCGAGCGGGCCAACCTCGCCGTGAACCAGACGC
>JAFABT010000298.1 GCA_023425905.1 Actinomycetes bacterium
GGGCCGCACGCACCTCATGGACGCGACGCCCGTCACGCTCGGCCAGGAGTTCGGCGGCTACGCGGCAGCGATCCGCTACGGCGTCGAGCGTCTCGAGGCCGCGCTCCCCCGCGTCGCAGAGGTCCCGCTCGGCGGCACCGCGGTGGGCACGGGCATCAACACCCCGGCCGGGTTCCCGCAGCGCGTCATCGAGCTGCTTCGCGAGGACACCGACCTGCCGCTCACCGAGGCGCGCGACCACTTCGAGGCGCAGTCGGCGCGGGACGGGCTCGTCGAGTTGTCCGGGGCGCTGCGCACGATCGCGGTGTCGCTCACGAAGATCTGCAACGACCTGCGCTGGATGGGCTCGGGGCCGAACACGGGTCTGGGCGAGATCTTCCTGCCCGACCTGCAGCCGGGCTCGTCGATCATGCCGGGCAAGGTCAACCCCGTCGTCCCGGAGGCGGTCCTCATGGTTGCGGCCCGCGTCATCGGCAACGACGCGACGGTCGCGTGGGCGGGCGCCTCGGGGTCCTTCGAGCTCAACGTGCAGATCCCCGTCATCGCGCTCGGGGTGCTCGAGTCGATCCGGCTGCTGTCGACGTCAAGCCGCGTCCTCGCGGACCGCACGGTCGCGGGCGTCGTCGCGAACGAGGCCCGTGCCCGCGCGCTCGCGGAGTCCTCGCCCTCGATCGTCACCCCCCTCAACCGGGTCATCGGCTACGAGGCCGCGGCCGCCGTCGCGAAGCACGCGGTCAAGCACGGGGTCACGGTCCGTGAGGCCGTGCTCGCCCTCGGTCACGTCGAGCGGGGCGAGCTCACCGAGGCCGAGCTCGACACGGCGCTCGACGTCATGAGCATGACCCGGCCGCCGCAGGACTGAGGTCCGCGCCGGGCGGTGACTCTCCCGACAGCGCCCGCCCGGCGCTGCCCCCCCCGAAAGTCTTTCGCGAACACTCTGGTTACTGAGTAACCGATCTGCTAGGTTACCCGGTAAGCAGCCCGGTCCCCCACCTCTCAGGGAGCACCATGTCCGTCCGGAACGGCCTTCTCGCCCTGCTCTCCGAGGGCCCCATGCACTGCTCCCAGATGCGTCAGGAGTTCGAGCAGCGCACCGGGGGGACGTGGCCGCTCAACATCGGTCAGGTCTGGACGACGACGCAGCGGCCGTCGACGGGGTCGAGCTCTTCCACCTCACCGCTGCCGGGCAGGGGGAAGCAGCGGCGTGGTGGACGAACCCGGTCCGGCGGGGAGCCCCCGACCGCGACGAGCTCGCGATCAAGGTCGCGCTCGCCGTCACCGTTCCCGGGGTCGACGTCACCTCGATCCTCCAGACCCAGCGCACCGAGTCGCTGCGGGCCCTGCGCGAGTTCACCCGGCTCACGGCGGCCCCGGGGACCGACCTCGCCTGGTCGCTCGTCCTCGACAGCCTCGTCTTCGCCGTCGAGGCCGAGGTCCGCTGGCTCGACCACGTCGAGGCCCGCATCAGGCGCGACCACCTCGGCACCCGCCTAGCCGCTGCAACAGCTTCGCCCACTTCTACCGCCGCGCGGCCCGCCGCGCCCGTCACCGCAGGTCGCACCTCGACCGGCTCCGGCACCGGCACCGGCACGCAGGACGCGTCATGACCGACCCCGTCCTCCTTCAGCTCGACGGCGTCGGCCGCGTCCACGGCTCCGGACCGACCGAGGTGCACGCCCTGCGCGGCCTCACCCTCGACGTGCGGCTCGGCGAGCTCGTCGCCGTCATGGGCCCCTCGGGCTCCGGCAAGTCGACCCTCCTCAATCTCGCCGGCGGGCTCGACACGCCCACGAGCGGCACCGTGACGGTCGCAGGCGAGGACCTCGGAGCCCTTCGCCCAGACCGTCGCGCCCGCCTGCGCCGCCGCTCGGTCGGGTACGTCTTCCAGGAGTTCAACCTGCTCCCCACGCTCACCGCCGCCGAGAACGTCTCCTTGCCACGCGAGCTCGACGGCATCGGCACCAAGGCCGCCCGGTACGAAGCGCTCGACGCACTGCTCCAGGTCGGCCTTGAAGGCGTCGCCGACCGCTTCCCGGAGGAGATGTCAGGCGGCCAGCGCCAGCGCGTGGCGATCGCACGCGCGCTCGTCGGCCCCCGTCGCCTCCTCCTCGCCGACGAGCCCACGGGTGCGCTCGACTCCCTCACGGGCGAGGACGTCATGCGCGTGCTGCGCGCCCGCGTCGACGCAGGTGCAGCGGCGCTCCTCGTCACCCATGAGGCCCGATTCGCCGCCTGGGCCGATCGCACCGTCTTCCTCCGCGACGGCGTCCTTGTCGACTCGACGGCCCCGCTCGACCCGTCGGTCCTGCTCACCCAGGGACGATCGTGAGCCACACGCGGGGGTCGTGGACCATCGCACTCCGCGTCGCACGGCGTGAGGCCCGCCGCGCACCCGGCCGTACGACGCTGAGCGCCCTCATGATCGGGCTGCCGATGCTCGCATTCACGGCCATGACGATCCTTGCCTCCTCGATGACGCCCAGCCCCGAGTCCGTCCTGCGCGAGCGGGTCGGCACCGGCGCCCAAGCCGTCGTCCAGATCTTCCACTGCGAGGTCGTCCACCAGTCTCCCGACGTCGTCTCCGGTGGCAGGGTGTGCGAGGAGTCCGGGACAGACGAGCCAGCATCCCCGAGACCGTCGGCAGACGAGGCGACCGCGCTCCTCGAGGCCCAGCTCCCCACGCACGACGTGGTGCCCGTCGTCTCGGGCCATGCTCGACTGCTCACTCCGGCAGGCACCGACGAGGGTGCGGTCCAGGGCTTCGACGCCTCGAGTCCCGCTGCGGGCACCACCACCGTCATCGACGGCCGGCTGCCCACCGCGGCGTCCGAGATCGCGCTGAGTCACCAGACGGCACGCGACAGCGGCCTCACGCTGGGAAGCACGCTCACGCTCACCGACGGCAGCACCGAGCTCGACGTCACCGTCGTGGGACTGCTCCCGCGGGCGAGTGCCGCCATCGCGCCCGGGGCCTCTGAGCTCGCGCTCAGCGATGCGAGCACCTCGTGGTTCCTCGTGGGCGACGCCCCCGTCACCTGGGCTGACGTCCTCGAGCTCAACGCCCGCGGTTTCATCGCGGACTCGTGGGACGTCCTCGCCCACCCACCGGCACCCGGCTCGACGCCGTTCGAGGAGGCGACGCGCCACAGCGCCGACCCGAGCCGCACCTGGTGGATCGCCCAGGCCGCCGCGGCGGGTGGGATCGGGCTCATCGAGGTCGTGCTGCTCATCGGGCCGGCGTTCGCGGTAGGCGCGAGGCGCCAGACGCGCTCGTTCGCACTGCTCGCCGCGGCCGGGGCCGACACCGCGACTCTCCGCCGTGTCGTTCTCGCGCAGGCGCTCCTCATCGGCGCGGTGGCATCGTCCGCCGCGGTCACGCTCGGGGTCGGCGTCGCAACCGCCATCGTCGAGCGGCCCTCTTACGACCCCACCGACGGGTACGCCCAGCTCACCGTGCCCGGTTACCTTCCGCTCTACGCAGTCGCTGGCACCCTCATCGCC
>JAFABT010000106.1 GCA_023425905.1 Actinomycetes bacterium
GTGGTGAACCGGACGAGCCCGGAGGAGGTCGTGAGCTCCGCCACGGAGCCGGACGCGATCACCCGGCCGTGGTCGACGACGAGCACCGCGTCGGCGAGGGTCGCGGCCTCGTCCATGAGGTGGGTCGTGAGCATGATCGTCGTGCCGCGGGTGCGGAGCTCGTCGACGAGGTCCCACACGACGCGGCGCGACTGCGGGTCGAGCCCTGCGCTCGGCTCGTCGAGAAGCACGACGTCCGGACGGCCGACGAGGGCGACGGCCATCGCGAGACGTTGCCGCTGGCCACCGGACAGCCGGCGCACCGTCGTCCCGGCGAAGGACTCGAGTCCCAGGCGAGCGACGAGGTCCTCGACCGGCCACGGATCGGCGTAGAGCGAGGCGACGTGGCGGAGCACGTGGATCGAGCGCACCCACAGGGGCAGCCCGCCGTCCTGGAGCATGACGCCGACCCGCGGTCGCAGCTGTGCCGCGTCCTGGACCGGGTCGAGCCCGAGGACGCGCACCGTCCCGGTGTCGGGGTGGCGTAGGCCGACGAGGCACTCGACGAGAGTCGTCTTGCCGGCGCCGTTCGGGCCGAGGAGCGCCGTCACCTCCCCGGGGCGGGCCTCGAGGGCGAGCCCGTCGAGGGCGCGCGTGGTCCCGTAGGTCTTCGAAGCGTCGCGGACGACGACGGCGGGCTCGGGCACGCGCCGAAGTGTATGCGGTGAGGCACGCCTTCCTTGCCGGGAACGAATTAGGCAACGACTATGTTGTCTATAGCGGACGGGCCTGCGACCAGGCCGGACGACGTCGATCCCCGGCTGGAGGTGGCCATGAGCACTGCGCACGCACGAATCGAGCCCGCCGAGGTCGAGGCCGGCACCCGCTCGCGGGTGCTCCAGCTCGTTGCGACCACGGGTCCGACGACCGCGCTCGCTCTCGCCGAGACGCTCGAGCTGACGACCGCAGCCGTCCGCCGCCACCTTGGCGAGCTGCTCGACGCCGGTCACATCGTCGAGCACGAGCTCTCGGGGCCGCAGGGCCCCGCACGCCGCGGGCGGCCTGCGAGGCACTACGTCGTCACGAGCGCCGGGCAGAACTCGCTGCCCCAGGGACACGCCGAGATCGCGCGCCAGCTGCTGGGGTACCTCGCGCGCACGGCGGGGGCCGAGGGCGTCCGGGGCTTCGCCGAAGCCCGCGCCGCCGAGATCGCCGCCCGGTACGGCACCGTGGTCGACGCTGCCGGGTCCGACACGGAGGCCCGCGCGCGGGCGCTCGCGCTCGCGCTCACCCGGGACGGCTACGCTGCCTCGGCGCGTCCGGTCGGGGGGAACCTCGCGCTCCAGCTGTGCCAGGGGCACTGCCCCGTGCGGGACATCGCGGCGGAGCACCCTGAGCTGTGCGACGCAGAGGCCCACGTGTTCGCCGAGCTGCTCGGCGTCCACGTCCAACGACTCGCGACGCTCGCCACTGGCGGGCACGTGTGCACGACGAACATCCCCCTGGTGCCGGCCGGCACCGTGACGACCACCTCACCGAGGGAAGGAGCAACGGCATGAGTGCGTCTACCGAGAGCGCCACGCCGATGACCCAGGACGAGACGATCGCTTCGATCGGCAACTACGGGTACGGCTGGCACGACGCGGACGACGCGGGGGCCAACGCCCGCCGTGGGCTGTCCGAGGACGTCGTGCGCAACATCTCTGCGCTGAAGAACGAGCCGGAGTGGATGCTCAAGACCCGCCTCAAGGCGCTGCGTCTGTTCGAGCGCAAGCCGATGCCGTCCTGGGGCTCGGACCTCACCGGAATCGACTTCGACAACATCAAGTACTTCGTGCGCTCGACCGAGAAGCAGGCCACCACCTGGGACGAGCTTCCGGACGAGATCAAGAACACCTACGACCGGCTCGGCATCCCGGAGGCGGAGAAGCAGCGCCTCGTCTCCGGCGTCGCGGCCCAGTACGAGTCCGAGGTCGTCTACCACCAGATCCGTGAGGACCTGGAGGAGCAGGGCGTCATCTTCGTCGACACGGACACCGGTCTGCGCGAGTACCCGGAGATCTTCGAGCAGTACTTCGGCTCGGTCATCCCGTCGGGCGACAACAAGTTCGCCGCGCTCAACACCGCGGTGTGGTCGGGCGGGTCCTTCGTCTACGTGCCGCCGGGCGTCCACGTCGAGATCCCGCTCCAGGCCTACTTCCGTATCAACACGGAGAATATGGGACAGTTCGAGCGGACGCTCATCATCGCCGACGAGGGTTCGTACGTGCACTACGTCGAGGGCTGCACCGCCCCGATCTACACCTCGGACTCGCTGCACTCGGCCGTCGTCGAGATCATCGTGAAGAAGAACGCCCGCGTGCGCTACACGACGATCCAGAACTGGTCGAACAACGTCTACAACCTCGTGACCAAGCGCGCCACGGCCGCCGAGGGCGCGACGATGGAGTGGGTCGACGGAAACATCGGCTCCAAGGTGACGATGAAGTACCCGGCGATCTACCTGCTCGGCGAGCACGCGAAGGGCGAGACGCTCTCGATCGCGTTCGCGGGCGCGGGCCAGCACCAGGACGCGGGGGCGAAGATGGTCCACGCCGCACCGCACACGTCGTCCTCGATCGTGTCGAAGTCCGTCGCCCGTGGCGGGGGACGGACCTCCTACCGCGGCCTCGTCCAGGTGCTCGAGGGCGCCGAGGCCTCGGCGTCGAACGTCCTGTGCGACGCGCTGCTCGTCGACCAGATCTCCCGCTCCGACACCTACCCCTACGTCGACGTCCGCGAGGACGACGTGTCGATGGGTCACGAGGCGACGGTCTCCCGGGTGAGCGAGGACCAGCTGTTCTACCTCATGTCCCGAGGCATGCCCGAGACCGAGGCGATGGCGATGATCGTCCGCGGGTTCGTCGAGCCCATCGCGCGCGAGCTCCCCATGGAGTACGCCCTCGAGCTCAACCGCCTCATCGAGCTGCAGATGGAAGGATCCGTCGGCTGATGTCCACGACCGCAGAGCACACCGAGCGAGCGCTCACGACCGACCACTCCCGTGCGACCGCTGACGGCGCGCACACCCACGGGGTCGTCCCGCAGTCGTCGCGGGCCGAACGCAGCACGAGCTTCGACGTCGCCGACTTCGCCGTCCCCACGGGGCGGGAGGAAGAGTGGCGCTTCTCGCCCGTCGACCGGCTCGCGCCGCTGTTCGCCGACTCCCTCGAGGGCCACGACGTCCTCACGACCGTCGTCGAGGCGCCCGAGGTCACCGTCGAGCTCGTCGACCGTGACGACGCCCGCCTCGGCAACGCCGGGACGCCGGGCGACCGCATCTCCGCGGCCGCCTGGTCGAGCTTCCCGACGGCGACCGTCATCACCGTCCCGGCCGAGGCCGTCGCCTCGACCGTGACCTCGATCCGGGTCGAGGGGACGGGGACGGCGGCGACCGCGAGCCACGTGCTCGTCCACGCCAAGCCGATGTCGCAGGCCACCGTCCTCCTCGACCACGTCGGCGAGGCGACTCTCGGCGAGACCGTCGAGATCCTCGCGGAGGATGGCGCGCAGCTCACGATCATCTCCGTCCAGGACTGGGCGGAGGGTGCGGTGCACGCCGCCTCGCACCGGATCCGCCTCCGCAAGGACGCGACGGTCAAGCACATCGTCGTCACGCTCGGCGGCGACGTCGTCCGCGTGACGCCCGACGCCGAGTTCGCTGGCGAGGGCGGCTCGGTCGAGATGCTCGGCCTCTACTTCGCGGACGCGGGGCAGCACCAGGAGCACCGCCTCTTCGTCGACCATGCCGTGCCGCGCTGCACGTCTCGGGTCACGTACAAGGGCGCGCTCCAGGGGAACGACGCGCACGCGGTCTGGATCGGAGACGTCCTCATCCGGGCGGCCGCCGAGGGCACCGACACCTATGAGCTCAACCGGAACCTCATCCTCACCGACGGCGCGCGTGCCGACTCCGTCCCCAACCTCGAGATCGAGACGGGCCTCATCGAGGGTGCGGGCCATGCGAGCGCGACGGGCCGCTTCGACGACGAGCAGCTGTTCTACCTGCGCTCGCGGGGCATCCCCGAGCCGCAGGCGCGCCGCCTCGTCGTGCTCGGGTTCTTCGCCGAGCTCGTCCACCAGATCGGTGTCGCGGACGTCGAGGAGCGCCTCATCGCCGCGATCGAGGGGGAGCTCGCCGCGACCCTGGACGCCGAGGACGCCGTGGACGCCGCAGGTCCCGCCGCATGAGCGCCCAGCTCGCCTGCCGCGTCGGCGACCTCGAGCCGGAGCAGGCGCTCCGGGTCGAGCTCGACGGCGCGCAGGGCCGGGTCGAGGTCGCGGTCGTCCGTGACGCCGAGGGCGTGTTCCATGCGATCTCGGACATCTGCTCCCACGGTGCGGTGTCTCTGTCCGCGGGGGAGGTCGACGGCTGCGAGATCGAGTGCTACCTGCACGGCTCGACCTTCGACCTGCGGACCGGCGCCCCGACGTGCTTGCCGGCCACCCGGCCCGTCCCTGTCTACCCCGTGACCGTGGACGGCGAGCTCGTGCTCGTCGACGTCGACGTCACCGCCTGACCCACCTCTTCGAACGTCAAGGAGCGACACGCATGTCCACCCTCGAGATCCGCGACCTCCACGTCAGCGTCGACACGAAGGACGGCGCCAAGCCGATCCTGCGCGGCGTCGACCTCACCATCGACAGCGCGCAGACGCACGCCATCATGGGCCCCAACGGCTCGGGCAAGTCGACGCTCGCCTACTCCCTCGCGGGCCACCCGAAGTACGAGATCACCTCGGGCACCGTCACCCTCGATGGCGAGGACCTCCTCGCCATGTCGGTCGACGAGCGTGCGCGTGCCGGCCTCTTCCTCGCGATGCAGTACCCCGTCGAGGTGCCCGGGGTGTCCGTGACGAACTTCCTGCGGACCGCCAAGACCGCGATCGACGGCGAGGCGCCGGCGTTGCGCGGATGGACCAAGGAGGTCCGCGAGGCGATGGAGCGCCTGCGCATGGATTCGTCCTTCGCGGCGCGCTCGGTGAACGAGGGCTTCTCCGGCGGTGAGAAGAAGCGCCACGAGATCCTCCAGCTCGAGCTGCTCAAGCCGAAGTTCGCCGTGCTCGACGAGACCGACTCCGGCCTCGACGTCGACGCGCTGCGTGTCGTGTCCGAGGGGGTCAACCGTGTGCGGGAGAACACCGACGCGGGCGTCCTCCTCATCACCCACTACACGCGCATCCTGCGCTACATCAAGCCCGACTTCGTCCACGTCTTCGTCGACGGCCGGATCGCCGAGCAGGGCGGCCCCGAGCTGGCCGACCGCCTCGAGGCCGAGGGCTACGACCGCTACCTCGCCGGCGCGACGACCGCGTGAGCCCCGGTGCGGGCCGGCGTCGGCTGGCCCGCACCCCGCAGCATGACCCTGGAGGACACGTGACGACGAGCGAGACCGTCGAGACAAGCTCTGCGGCGCTGAGCGCGACGGAGCTCGCCGCGGTGCGCGCCGACTTCCCGCTGCTCGCGCGCACGCTGCGCGGCGGGCGTCCGCTCGTCTACCTCGACTCCGGTGCCACGGCGCAGAAGCCGGACTGCGTGCTTGACGCCGAGCAGGACTTCCTCCTGCAGCGCAACGCTGCCGTCCATCGCGGTGCGCACCAGCTCGCCGAGGAGGCGACCGAGGCCTTCGAGCTGGCCCGCTCGCAGGTGGCCCGCTTCGTCGGGGCTGACGACGACGAGATCGTGTGGACGTCGAACGCGACCGCGGGGGTCAATCTCGTCGCCCACGCGATCGGTCACGCGACCGCGGGCCGTGGCGGGTCTCGGTACCGGGGCCTCGCGCTCGCGCCGGGCGACGAGATCGTCGTCACGGAGGCGGAGCACCACGCGAACCTCGTGCCCTGGCAGGAGCTCGCGGCGCGCACGGGAGCGGTCCTGCGCTGGATCGAGGTCGACGACGACGGGCGGCTGCGCACCGAGCAGCTGGCCGACGTCGTGGGGGAGCGCACGCGCGTGGTCGCGTTCACGCACGCGTCGAACGTCACGGGTGCCGTCACGGACGTCGAGGCGTTCGTGCGCCGGGCCCGTGAGGTCGGGGCGCTCACCGTCCTCGACGCATGCCAGTCCGTCCCGCACCTCCCGGTCGACCTCCACGCGCTCGGCGTCGACCTCGCGGTGTTCTCGGGGCACAAGATGCTCGGTCCGACGGGCGTCGGCGCGCTCTACGGTCGCCGTGAGGTGCTCGAGGCGATGCCTCCTGTGACGACGGGTGGCTCGATGGTCGAGCTCGTCACGATGACCGAGGCGACCTACGCCCCGCCGCCGCAGCGGTTCGAGGCGGGGACGCAGCCGGTGTCCCAGGCGATCGCGATGGGCGCCGCCGCCGCGTATCTCACCGAGCTCGGGATGCCGGCGGTCGCCGCGCACGAGCGGGAGATGACCGAGCGACTGCTCGCGGCCGTCGCCGCCGTGCCCGGCGTGCGCGTCATCGGACCGACGGACGCACACGACCGGCTCGCCAACGTGTCCTTCGTCGTCGACGGGGTGCACGCGCACGACGTCGGGCAGGTGCTCGACGACGCGGGCGTCGCCGTCCGGGTGGGTCACCACTGCGCACAACCCCTCCACCGGCGCTTCGGCGTCGCCGCGACGACCCGCGCCTCGGCCGCGGTGTACACGACCGCAGAGGACGTCGAGGCCTTCCGGGAAGCCCTCAGCGGTGTTCGAGCGTTCTTCTCGGAGAGGTGACGACACATGTCAGACATGGACCAGCTCTACCAGCAGCTCATCCTCGACCACGCGCGCTCGCCGCACGGTCGTGGCTTGCTCGACCCTGAGCAGCCCGCCTGGGGCGACTCCCATCAGCTCAACCCGACGTGCGGCGACGAGATCACGCTCCGCGTCGAGCTCGTCCGGGGCACCGACGGCGCCGAGCACGTCTCGCGCGTCACGTGGGACGGGCAGGGATGCTCGATCTCGCAGGCATCGGCGTCCGTCCTCACCGACCTCGTCGCGCACCAGCCCGTCGATCGGGCGCTCGAGGTGGGGGAGACCTTCCGAGCGCTCATGGGGTCCCGCGGAGCGGGCCTCGACGACGACCAGCTCGACCTCCTCGGCGACGCGTCCGCCTTCACCGGCGTGGCCCGGTTCCCGGCGCGGATCAAGTGCGCGCTGCTCGGCTGGTCCGCGTTCCAGGGCGCTCTGCTCGCCGCGTCCGCACCTCACGACCCCCGCTCCACGTCCATGACCGACACGAAGGAGGCCCAGGCATGACCGAGGCCGCAGCCGCACCCACCCCGCCCACGACGGCCGACGTCGAGGAGGCGCTCCACGACGTCATCGACCCCGAGCTCGGGATCAACATCGTCGACCTCGGCCTTGTCTACGGGCTCACCGTCGACCAGAACAACCACGCCGTCATCGACATGACGCTCACCTCGGCGGCCTGCCCCCTCACCGACGTCATCGAGGACCAGACAGGTCAGTGCCTCGACGGCCTCGTCGACGGTTTCCGGATCAACTGGGTCTGGATGCCGCCGTGGGGCCCGGAGCGCATCACGCCCGACGGCCGCGAGCAGATGCGGGCGCTCGGCTTCAACATCTGAGGATGGTCACTCGCTGCGCGACCTGCTCACAGGGTCTGTGCGGCGAAGGTGTCGCATGCCGTCATCGACCCCTGTTCGTACCCGGTCGTGAACCACGCCTGCCGCTGCTTCGCCGACCCATGGGTCCACGAGTCCGGGTCGATGCCGCCCGAGCGTGACTGGATCTCGTCGTCTCCGACCGCCTCCGCAGCGGACAGGGCGTCGGCGAGCTCGTCGCTGGAGATCGGTTCGAGGAACGTCACCTGCGTGTCCGGGTCCTTGCGCTCTGCCGCGTCGCCGACCCACATCCCGGCGTAGCAGTCGGCCTGGAGCTCGAGACGCACGGAGTCGGAGTCCGCACCGGTGCCGCGGCGGTCCGCGGACTCCATCGCGCCCGTGAGGTGCTGGACGTGGTGCCCGTACTCGTGGGCGAGGATGTACATCTCCGCGAGCGAGCCGCCCCGGGCGCCGAGCTGGCTCGTGAGGACGTCGTAGAAGCTCACGTCGATGTAGACCGTCGCGTCGCCCGGGCAGTAGAACGGGCCGATGGCCGCGCTCGCCGAGCCGCAGGCCGTGCTGACGCTCGAGGAGAAGCTCACGACCTCGGGCAGCTCGGGCCGGATGCCGACCGCGGGCAGCTGCTCGCCCCAGAACGCGTCCATCGACTGGGTCGCGGCGCTCAGCCGGCACTCGCGGTCGGTGTTCGCCTCGGCTGCCGTGCAGTCCCCCACGGGGTCCTGCCTGCTCGTCGCGCCCTGCTGCGTCGTGCCGCCGAGTGCGCCGAGGAGCTGACCCGGATCCTGCCCCGTGAGGAGGGACACGAGCAGGACGAGCACGACCGCGCCGCCGCCGAGCCCGCCCGCGGCGATGCCCGCTCGACCTGCGCCACCGCGGCGGACACGCCCGCCCTCGAACTGACCGCCCTCGCTGAATGTCATGGTGGAACGGTAGTGCGCGTGGGCGCGCTCGGCCTGCTCAGCGCGCCTGCTCGCCGACCCCCCGCGCCGCCAGTGCGTCGCCGGTCGCCTGGGCGCGGCCGACGGCCCGGATCGCGACTGGGACGAGCAGGGCGCGTGGGCTGCGTTCGAGACCACGTGCCCGGGCGGCGTCCCTCGACTGCTCGACGGTCTCCCCGAGGGCGGGCACGGCCCGCACCATGAGCGCGACGGCGAGAGCGAAGGCCTCCGGGTCGAGTCCGAGGCGGCGCAGCGGGCGCACGACGCGCTCGAGGAGGTCGAGGACGCGATCCACCGCGGTTGTCGCCGTGAGGACGAGGGCGGCGAGGACGAGTGCGAGGAGGTCGAGCGCGATCTCGAGCCCCGACTCGAGCCGGCCGCCGAAGGCGTGGAAGGCGACGACGAGCATCCCGCCGAGCGCGACGGGCACGAGGCCCCGGACGGTCCGCCGCACCGGGAGGTGAGCGACCGCGGCGAGCACGACGACGACGGTGACGAGCCCGACGGCGCTGGGCAGGCCACGGAGCGCGGCGCCGGCGAGGCCGAGCGCGGACAGCCCGAGGAGCTTCCAGGCCGCCGGGGCGCGGTGGAGGAAGGACGTGCCCGGGCGGTAGAGCCCGAGCGGTTCGCGCCACGCGCTCATGACCGCCGACCGGGCGCTGCCGGCGTCGGGCGGGTCGCCGCAGGCCGCATGAGCTCGCGGTAGAGCGCCACCGCCTCCCCGGGGTCTCCGTCGAAGACGACGCGTGCCCGGTCGACGACGAGCACGCGCTCCGCCCGGGAGGCGGCGTCGAGGTCGTGGGTGACCTGGAGCACCTGGGCGTCGAGCCCCGCGAGGACCTCGTCGATGACGGTGCGCCAGCGCAAGTCGAGCAGCGTCGTCGGCTCGTCGCACACGAGCACCTCGGGGTCGGTCGCGAGCACGCCGGCGAGGGCGAGCAGCTGCTTCTGCCCGCCCGAGAGCGCGTGCACAGGGGAGTGGGCGTGGTCGGCGAGACCGAAGCGCGCGAGCACCTCGCGCGCCCGCTCGTCGCGCTCGGCGCGCTTCGTCGTGCGCCGCAACGACAGGGAGATGTCCTCACGGGCGGTCGGCATGACGAGCTGCGCATCGGGGTCGGTGAAGACGAACCCGACCCGCGACCGGACGGCGGGGCCGTCGTGGACGACGTCGAGGCCGCAGGTGCGCACGCGCCCGGACGTCGGGTGCCGCAGCCCGTTGACGAGCCGGGCGAGCGTCGACTTGCCCGAGCCGTTCGCACCGATGACGGCGATGCGACGCTCGGTCAGGCGCGCCGTGACCGGCTCGAGCAGGGTGCGCCGCACCATCGTCCCCGGCTGGTCGACGTCCTGGACCATGACGTCGACCTGCGCCTGCTCGAGCTCGATCATGGCGACATCATCCCGCGTCGGGCGTCTCGGTCGGAGCGGACGGCCCGACCGGACGCGCCGGACGGGCGGTCGCGAGCAGGTCCGGGAAGGCCCGGTGGACCGCGAGGGCGACGATGACGACGAGCGCCGCCTTGAGCGCGTCGAGCGGGACGAAGGCGTTGTTGATGACGACGGCGTCACCGAGCGCCATCCCGGCACGCGCCGCGAGGACCGGCACACCGACGGCGTAGATCGTGAGCGTCGCGGCGACGGCACCCCCGGCGAGCAGCAGCGCGCGTCGCACGCCGCCCTGGCGGACCGCCCGCTCGGCGACGAGCCCGACGACGAGGGCCGCGAGCGGGAACGCGAGCAGGTACCCGGCGCTGAAGGAGGCGAGGACGGCCGGGCCGCCCTTGGCCTCGGCGAACACGGGGAGCCCTGCGAGGCCGACGGCGAGGTAGAGAAGCACGGCGAACGCTCCGCGGCGGGCGCCGAGCACGGCGCCGGCGAGGAGGACGGCGAAGGTCTGCAGCGTCACCGGCACGGCGACGATCGGGATGCGCACGGCGATGAGCGAGCACACCGCGACGAGTGCGGCGAAGGTGCCGACGAGTGCGAGATCCGTCGTGGCGCTGCGGCGCGCGACGATCGGGCGTGCGGACGGGCGTTGGGCCGCCTGGGCGGTCGAGTCGGTCATCGTGTCCCCTTGTCGTCCAGGCTCGCTCGTGCGGGCGCTGGTGTGTCGTGGTGGGTCCGGTTCTGGCGATGCCCGGAGGGGCAACGGTACGGAGCCGTCCGGATCGCGGGCGGCCGTCTCGAGAACTGGTCGCCGGGTTCACCGTACCGGGACGTAAACTGGATGCCGTTTGTGCCCGACGCCAACGCTTGCGGGCCTCGTTCGAAGGAATCCTCAGTGATCACAGCACACGGCGTCGAGCTCACGATCGGCGCCCGCGTCCTCCTCGAGGAGGCGAGCTTCCGCATCGCCGCCGGGGACCGCATCGGCCTCGTCGGGCGCAACGGCGCGGGCAAGACGACGCTCACCAAGGTGCTCGCCGGGGAGACGCAGCCCTCTGCGGGTCAGGTCGTCCGCTCGGGCGACGTCGGTTACCTGCCGCAGGACCCCCGCACCGGCGACCCGGCGGTGCGCGCGATGGACCGGGTGCTCTCCGCGCGCGGCCTCGACGAGGTCGTCCGTCTCATGCGTGAGACAGAAGAACGCATGGCGAGTGCCGACGAGGCCACGCATGCGGCCGCGATGGAGCGCTACCCCCGGCTCGAGGCGCGGTTCCACGCAGCGGGCGGCTACGCCGCCGAGTCCGAGGCCGAGCGGATCGCCGCCAACCTCGGCCTCGACGAGCGCGTGCTGCAGCAGTCGATGGGCACACTCTCCGGTGGTCAGCGCCGGCGCGTCGAGCTCGCGCGCATCCTCTTCTCGGGCGTCGAGACCCTGCTCCTCGACGAGCCGACGAACCACCTCGACGCCGACTCGATCGCCTGGCTGCGTGACTTCCTGCGCTCCTACCCCGGCGGGCTCGTCGTGATCAGCCACGACACCGACCTGCTCCGCGTCGTCGTCAACAAGGTCTTCCACCTCGACGCCAACCGCGGCGAGATCGACCAGTACGCGCTCGGGTGGGACGCCTACCTCCTCCAGCGCGAGACCGACGAGCGCCGGCGCAAGCGCGAGCGTGCGAGCACGGAGAAGAAGGCCGCGGTGCTGCTCGCGCAGGCCGACAAGATGCGCGCCAAGGCCACGAAGGCCGTCGCGGCGCAGAACATGGCGCGCCGGGCCGAGCGCATGCTGGCCTCCCTCGAGGAGGCGCGCGTGAGCGACAAGGTGGCCAAGCTGCGCTTCCCCGAGCCCGCTGCGTGCGGTCGGACGCCGCTCACGGCGAACGGTCTGAGCAAGTCCTACGGCTCGCAGGAGGTCTTCACGGACGTCGACCTCGCGATCGACCGGGGGTCGCGCGTCGTCGTCCTCGGCCTCAACGGCGCCGGGAAGACGACGTTGCTGCGCATGCTCGCTGGTCTCGCCGTCCCGGACACGGGCGAGGTCGTGCCCGGCCACGGGCTGAAGATCGGCTACTACGCCCAGGAGCACGAGACGCTCGACCTCGACCGGACGGTCCTGGAGAACCTGCGCTCGTCGGCGCCGGACCTCACGGACACCCAGGTGCGCTCGGTGCTCGGCTCGTTCCTGTTCTCCGGGGACGACGCGCAGAAGCCGGCGCGCGTCCTGTCCGGTGGCGAGAAGACCCGTCTCGCCCTCGCGACGCTCGTCGTGTCCTCCGCGAACGTCCTGCTGCTCGACGAGCCGACGAACAACCTCGACCCCGCGAGCCGTGAGGAGATCCTCGCCGCGCTGCGCGGCTACCAGGGCGCGGTCGTCCTCGTGAGTCACGACGAGGGCGCGGTCCAGGCCCTGCAGCCCGAGCGTGTGCTGCTGCTGCCCGACGGCGACGAGGACATGTGGAGCGAGAGCTACCTCGACCTCATCTCGCTGTCCTGAGCGGCGCGGTCACGGGCCGCGTCGAGGAGGGCGTCCTCCTCGTCCTCAGCGCTGGGGCGTCGGCGCCTGCGCTGGGCCGCACGCTGCGCACGCACGGCGTCGAGCGCGTCGCGCACACCCTCGTCGGCTGAGGATCCGCTCGGCCGGGCGGCACGTCCAGAACGCAGCTCCTTGACGGCGAGCCAGCCGAAGGCGCCGAGGGCGCCCGCGGCGAACACCCACCACTGGAACGCGTAGGACAGGTGGGAGCCGAGGTCTGTGCTCGGCGGGTCGAGCGGGCCCAACCGCTCCGTGGGTGCGGGGATCTCCTCGGCGAGCGAGCCGTAGACTGCCGAGACAAGAGCTGCGCCGTCGATCGTTCCGGTCGCCGCCGCGACCGCCCGCGGCTCGACCGAGAACACCTGCCCGGGGACGGGCGTGTTGTCCCGCGGTCGCTCCGCCGGTCGCAACCGGACGACGACGTCGATCTCACCGGGCGGCGGCGCGGCGACCGGCGCCGAGGAGGACGCGTCGTCCCCCAGACCCACCCACCCTCGGT
>JAFABT010000114.1 GCA_023425905.1 Actinomycetes bacterium
CCCCGACCACGCCCCCGCGGTCCACCCCCACGTCGACGTCCTGCTCCTCGCCCGTGCGCACACCCTCACCCACCACGCCGGTCAGGTCGCCTTCCCCGGCGGCGCGGTCGATCCCGACGACGCGTCCGTGACCGCGGCGGCGCTCCGGGAGGCCCACGAGGAGACCGGCCTCGACCCGGGCGGCGTCGAGGTGCTCGGCGCGCTCCCCGCGGTCGCCGTCCCGGTGAGCGGGTTTCTCGTCACGCCCGTCGTCGGCTGGTGGGCGCGCCCGACACCCGTCCGTGCCGTCGACGTCGCGGAGTCGGCCGAGGTGTTCCGCGTCCCGGTGGCCGACCTGCTCGACCCCGACAACCGCGGGACCGTGACCCTCACACGCGGCGGCCGCACCTTCCGCGGCCCTGCGTTCGAAGCCGAGGGTCACGTCGTCTGGGGATTCACCGCGCTCGTCCTCGACCACCTCTTCGACGCCGCCGGGTGGACCGTCCCGTGGGACCGGGCGCGCACGGTGACGCTCACGGGACGCTGACGCGCCCGTGCCGCCGTCAGCGCGCTGACCAGGCACCCCACGCCGACGGCTGATCTCGCGTTGCAGGGCTCCCGGGCCCGACCTACGTTCGAGACGTCCTGCGGGCCCCGCGTGCACCGTCACGCGCACCGTGCCGACGTCACGCGAGCGACACCGACAGGAAGGGGCTCCTCGTGCGAGCAGCAGTCATCGGAGCCACGGGCAACGTCGGGACGGCAGTCCTGCGCAGGATCCGCTCAGAGCACGAGATCACCGAGGTCGTGGGGATCGCCCGACGGCGGCCCACCACACCCGTCGAGCCCTACGACGACGTGCGATGGGTTCCGTTCGACGTCGGGCAGTCGGCGACCGCGCGCCAGGAGCCGGGCGTGCACGCCACGCTCACGGCGGCCCTGGCGGGCGTCGACGCGGTCGTCCACCTCGCGTGGGCGATCCAGCCCAACCACGAGCGGGACGCGCTCCGCCGGACGAACGTCGACGGGACCCGACGAGTCCTCGAAGCCGCAGCCGCCGCGGGTGTCTCCCGCGTCGTCGTCGCCTCGTCCGTCGGGGCGTACGCACCCGTGGCCGACGACGAGCTCCGGGACGAGTCCCACGCCCTCGGCGGCGTGCGGTCCTCGCACTACAGCGTCGACAAGGTCGCGCAGGACCGCCTCGTCCAGGCGTTCGCCGACGCGCACCCCGAGATCACCGTCTCCTGGCTGCGGCCGGCGCTCATCTTCCAGGGTGCGGCCGGCGCGGAGATCCACCGCTACTTCCTCGGCGCGCTCGTCCCGCAGGGCGCCGTCGCCCCAGGTCGCCTGCCCGTGCTCCCGTGGCCGCAGGGCATGCGCCTGCAGGCGGTCCACGCCGACGACGTCGCGGATGCGTACGTCCGCGCCCTCATGCAGGGCGCACGGGGGGCGTTCAACATCGCCGCGCAGGACGTCCTCCGGCAGGAGGACGTCGCGGACGTCCTCGGCGCGGGTCGCGTCCTCGCGGTGCCCCGCACCCCGGTCCGGGCGTCGCTCTCCGCCGCATGGCACGGCCGGGCGGTGACGACGGATGCCGGCTGGTTCGACATGGGCGCCGGGGTCCCGCTTCTCGACACGTCCCGGGCACGCACCGAGCTGGGCTGGTCGCCCCGGCGCTCGGCCAAGGAGGCGCTGCGCGAACTCGTCGAGGCGCTCGCCGCGGGCACGGGTCACCCCAGCCCTCCTCTGAGGGACCTCGGCGAGCCCGGCCTCCCGGACGCGACGATCGACGCCGGTCGCCTCGGCCGCCACCTCGCGAGCCACCTCACGGCCGCCTCCGCGGGCGCGATGCGGTTCCGTGACGCCGCCCGGCGGTTCGCCGACCACCCGGTCGCTGCCGAGCTCGGGGACCTCGCCGACGAGATCGCCGGCGAGCGCGACGACCTGCTCGTCCTCATCGACATGCTCGGGCTCGACCCGCACCCCGCACGAGCCGCGCTCGCCGGGGTGGGCGGTCGGCTCGCGCGGATGTGGCCGGGGACGACCGCGCCCATGGACCCCGGCACGGTCCTCGTCCTCGAGCTCGAGGTGCTGCGCGGCATGATCATGGCCAAGCAGGGGTTGTGGGAGGTGCTTGCCGAGCTGTCCGGCTCGCTCGGCCTGTCGCGGGAACGGTTCGAGGGTCTCGCGGCGACCGCGACCGAGCAGCGCGAGCGGCTCGCCGCGCTCCACGCGGCCGCGCGCGGGGACGTGTTCCGACCCGCAGGTGCCCCGGACTAGCTGGGGGCCTTCGCTCCGTCTTGCTCCCGGAAGACGGAGTCCTCGAGCGCGGCGAACGAGCGACGGAGGATCGCTGCAAGGACCTCGAGGTCGACGGCGTCGAGGTCCGCCGCATGGGTGTCGACGCCGTCCATGAGGTAGATGGCCGAGGCCGCCCTGCGCGGCGAGAACCCCACCGCTGCCACCTGCCCCGCGTGGCCCGAGCTGTACTGATAGCTGTGCTGGCCGAAGCCGACGATCGTCCCGCCCCACATGACGGCCCGACGCCCCGTGACCCGCTCGAAGAGGTCCCGGAGCGCGAACGCGTCGCGGCGCCGCACCGGGTGATCGACAGCCGCGAGGAACGCCTCGACGTCTGCGTCGTTCGCCGTAGTCTGCGTCTCGCGTCTCGCGCCTGCCATGACGACATGGCTAGGCCGCCGGGCCGCCATGGACCATCGACCCGCGAGGTCGGTGGGCCGTGGGAGAGGATGAGGTGCATGAGCAACGACGCCCGCACCGTCGCCCCGTACGGTTCCTGGCCCTCCCCCGTCACCGTCGATGCGCTCACCGCCCGCACGGTGCGTCTCGCCGAGGTCGCGGTCGACGGCGACGTCACCTACTGGGTCGAAGGAAGGCCGGACGAGGGCGGGCGCAGGGCGCTCGTCCGGGCCGAACCCGACGGGTCGTGCACCGACGTCGTGCCGACGACGCTCGCCGACGGGTCGACGTTCGACGTCGGCACCCGGGTCCACGAGTACGGCGGCGGGTCGTTCGCCGTGACCGGCGACCGGGTCGTCGTCTCACGGTCGGAGGACGGCCGGCTCTACCGCGTCGACCGGACGGACTCCGGTTGGGGGCTGCCCGTCCCCCTCGTCCCGGCCGACGGGCGGCGGTACGCCGACCTCGAGGTCGACCCCGGCCGCGACGTGCTCTACGCCGTCTGCGAGGACCACGGCGAGGCAGGCGCCCAGCTCACCGACCCGCGCACGACCCTCGTCGTCGTGCCGCTCGACGGCTCCGGTGCCACAGACGCGAGCGCCGTGCGCGACGTCGTCACGGGGCCGGACTTCGTCGCTGCGCCCCGCCTCAGCCCGGACGGCACCCGACTCGCGTGGCTCTCCTGGGAACACCCCGCGATGCCGTGGGACGCGACGACGCTCCACATCGCCACCCTGGCCGGCGACGGCACGCCGACGGGGGCAACCGTCGTCGCGGGCGGGCCGGGGCAGCCTGACGTGAGCGTGCTCGAGCCGACGTGGACGACGACGGGGGACCTCGTCCACGTCGACGACCGCACCGGCTGGTGGAACCTCTTCCGCACGGAACTCACCGACGCCGGCCCCCGCACCCGGCCGCTCCATCCTGCGCACGCGGAGTTCACCACGCCCATGTGGAACCTCGGCCAGCACACCCTCGACGTTCTCGACGCGGAGAACCTCGTCGCGTCGTGGTCAGCCGACGGGACGCGTTCACTCGGCACGGTGAGCCTCGCCAACGGGGCTCTCGAGCGCTGGGACGGCCCCTGGCAGCCGACTGGCTCCGTGCGCGCCGCCCCGGGACGCGTCGTCTTCCTCGGCGTGCACCCGAGCCTGCCGGCGAGCGTCGTCGAGGTCACGCTCCCCGGCGGGACGGCACGCGTGCTGCGGTCGTCGTCCGACCCGGACACGCTCGACGCCGCAGCCGTGTCGCTGCCGCAGCCGGTCTCGTGGGACGTCGCGGGCGGCGTCGCGCACGGCCTCTTCCACCCGCCGCTGTCACGGACGCACGTCGGCCCCGACGACGAGCTGCCGCCGCTCCTCGTCCTCACCCATGGCGGCCCCACGAGCGCGGTGAGCCCCGGCCTGTCGCTCGACGTCCACTGGTGGACGTCGAGGGGC